>CAVHBE010000062.1:0-7341 GCA_963634045.1 Methanobrevibacter smithii | reverse complement strand
ATCTACACCGGCGCCTCCGAGACTGGCACGTTCGCCCGCCTGGATGATAGCGGTGCCGAGTTTGCGGGCTCGGGTTCCAAGGAAGATTATTACGATTTTGGCTTGAACTACGGTAGCGACGCTTCGTCGAGTTCGACCTCTGACGGTCTGGTCCGTCATCGCCATCGCAAGGGCGAGCGCAAAAAGCGTCACACCGGCGCCATTATTGCCGCTGTAGTCGCGGTGCTTCTCGTTGCGCTTGGCGCAAGCGGCTTTATGCTGCTTAACTCGGCAAAGACCGTAAAGAGCGAAGCGAAGGAGGCTGTCGAGATCGTCGGTGGCCTTAAGGACAAGGTCACGTCGGGCGATTTTTCGACGCTGCCTGACGACGCGAAGAAGATCGATGAGCTCTGCAACAGCATGAAGGCGGAGACCTCGAGCCCGCTGTGGGCGGCGGCTTCGTTTATCCCGGTGTATGGCAGCGATATCAATGCGGCCCGCACCATGATTGACGCCCTGTCCGATGTCTCGAGCAATGCGCTGGTTCCCATGGCCGATAACCTTTCGCAGGCTACGCCCGGCAAACTGTTCCAGGACGGCATGATTAACGTGTCCGCGCTGCAGGCGGTCGCCGATTCGCTTTCCAGCAGCTCGAAGGTGTTCAAGAGCGCCAACGAGAAGATCCAGGGCATTGGCGATACTCATATTTCTCAGGTGACCGAGCTGGTCGATAAGGCCAAGGACGGCTTTGCCACCCTCAACGGTGCGGTTGACGCGGCGGAGAAGGTCGCCCCCGTCCTTCCCCAGATGCTCGGCGCCAACGGCCAGACGCGCAACTACCTTATGTACGCCATGAACAACGTCGAGATTCGTGCTTGCGGCGGCTTTGGCGGTTCGCAGGGCCTGATTTCGGTCACTGACGGCCAGATGTCGATTGGCGAGTTTGTTCCCCGCATTGGACTCAGCGAGGATGAGGCAGTCGAGAGCGTCGACGAAGAGGATGAGGCGCTGTTCGGCAACCACAGTAACCTGTACAACTCGGGCAATACCTATTCGCCTGATTGGCCCCGCAACTCGCAGCGTGTCGCCGCGCTGTGGAAGTCCCAGTATGGACAGGACGTTGATGGCGTCATCGGTATCGACCCGGTGTTCCTGCAGTATCTGCTGGGCCTGGTCGGTAATGTCTCGCTGCCCGACGGAACGGTTGTCGACGGCACCAACGCGGCGAAGGTTCTCATGCACGATGTGTATTGGAACTATCCGGTCGAGGAATCGGACGGCATCTTTGCGGCTGTTGCCAGCGCCGCCTTCGACAAGATTCTCGGTGGCATCGGTGACGTCGACGTTACAAAGCTTGTCGGTGCATTCGAGCGCGGTGCCGAAGAGGGCCGTCTGATTGCTTGGATGAGAAACGATGATGAGCAGAATGCCATCAAAGAGACGGGCATTGACGCTTCGCTGCCCGATCCGGATGATCCGAGTGCCGATCCCGTTGCCGGCGTTTACTTTAACAACCTGAGCTTCTCCAAGCTCGACTGGTATCTGAACGCCGACACGCAGATCGGCCAGGGCATCAAGAACGGCGACGGCACGTGCTCGTATCGCATCACCGTTACTCTGACGAACATCATGACGCAGGAGGAGGCAGGCAAGCTGCCCGACTACGTTGCGGCGAGCGCACCCGATGCCGCGCGTGACGACGAACGCCTGAATGTCTCGTTGTTTGCCCCGACGGGCGGCAACATCAGTGACCTTACGGTTGAGGGCACACAGTTTGGTCTTGGCGCCGCTACGTGGCATGGAATCCCCTTCTATTCGGGCACCGTTGACCTGCATGCTGGCGAGACGACGACGATCACGTATACGCTGACCACGTCGGCCGAGGCGGGGGACAAGCCGCTTACGCTGCGTCAGACTCCTACATGCCAGGCAGCTCGCGACAGCGCGTCGGCGTAGGGTTTTTCTGGTAGCGCAGATAATCGAGTACCATTTTGGGGCGGACAGGCAATCTGTTCGCCCCTATTTTGTAAGGAGAGCGCATGAAGTACTTTGGCACCGACGGCTTTCGCGGTGAGGCCAACGTTGGGCTGACGGTAGAGCACGCTTATAAGATTGGCCGTTTTGTGGGCTGGTATTACGGCGCCAACCGCGAGCGCAAGGCACGCGTGATCGTGGGCAAGGACACGCGTCGCTCGAGTTATATGTTTGAGGCGGCGCTGGTGAGCGGCCTGGTCGCGAGCGGTGCGGACGCCTATATGCTGCACGTGATCCCCACGCCGGGCGTAGCGCATCAGACTGTGGAAGGCTGCTTCGATTGCGGCATCATGATCAGCGCGAGCCACAACCCGTTTTGCGATAACGGCATTAAGCTCGTCAACAGCGACGGCTTTAAGATGGACGAGGACGTCCTGGAGCTCATTGAGGACTACATCGATGGCAAGAGCGAGGTGCCGCTGGCAACGGGCAACCACATCGGTGCCACGGTGGACTACATGCAGGGCCGCAACCGCTACATTGCTTCGCTCATTGCAAGTGCGAACTTTTCGCTGCAGGGCGTCAAGATCGGTATCGACTGCGCCAACGGCTCGGCTTCCTCGGTGGCCAAGCCGGTGTTCGACGCGCTGGGCGCCGACGTGCGCGTGATCAACGCCGCGCCCGATGGCTTTAACATCAACGTCGACTGCGGCTCCACGCATATGGAGCGCCTACAGCGCCACGTGGTGGAGCAGGGCCTGGATGTGGGATTTGCCTACGACGGCGATGCCGACCGCTGCCTGGCCGTGGACGAGCGCGGCCGCGTGGTCGACGGCGACCAGATCCTGTACGTGTGCGGCGTGTACCTGAACAAGCACGGGCGTCTCTCGGGCGGTACCGTGGTACCGACGATCGCCAGCAACTTTGGTCTGGTCAAGTCGCTGGAGCTTGCCGGACTGAGCGCCGTGACCAGCGGCGTGGGCGACCGTCACGTGTATGCCAAGATGCGCGAGGGCGGCTACAGCCTGGGCGGCGAGCAGACGGGCCATACGATCTTTGGCGATATCGAGCGCACGGGCGACGGCATTATGACCTCGCTGCGCGTGATGGAAGTGATTCGTGCCGAGCGCGAGACACTCTCGCAACTCACGGCTCCGTGCAAGCTGCTGCCACAGGCGCAGGTGGCCGTGCACGTGGCGGACAAGGACGCCGCGCTCGAGAACATGGGCGTGCAGAACGCCATCGCCGAGGCCGAGGCCGCGCTGGCAGGCGAGGGCCGCGTACTGGTGCGCAAGAGCGGAACCGAGTCGGTGATCCGCGTTTTGGCCGAAGCCCCCGACCAAGCCGCCGCCGACGCCGCCATGAAGCGCATCGCCAACGCGCTCGAGGCTTTATAGTTACGCGGTTTTACCAAACCGCGTAGCTGCTCGACGCTGCAAACGGCCCCAAGCGGCAATCTGACGTTCAATTTCAAGGGCGCGACCAGAAGGTCAGCGCCCTTTCATTTCACGTCACCTTGCTCGCTTGGGGCCGTTTTCGCTGACGTTGCCAAGACATTAGCGTCAACGAACTAGTCATTGGGTACCTAGTTATTGGGTGAAAAAAGGGGACGCTGCGGATTGGTTCCGCGGCGCCCCTTTGCGGTGGCGTGTCGCCTAAGCTTTACAGCTCGTAGAGCGTGGTGAACTTGTCCTGCAGGTAGCTGCAGTAGTAGCGGGCATCGAACGCCATGCCGCAGGCGCCCTTGATGAGTTCCGGTGCGTCCTTGGCGCGTCCCCACTGCCAAATGTGCTCGCCCAGCCAGGCGCGGACGGGTGTCAGGTCGCCGCTCGCACAGGCGTCGGTAAGGTCGACACCGTCGCGGCACATGGCCGGCACAAACATGGCATCGTAGGCACTGCCCAGCGCATACGTGGGGAAGTAGCCAAACGAGCCGCCGCTCCAGTGCGTATCCTGTAGGCAGCCGTGCGTGTCGTCGGGAACGGGAATGCCCAGGTACTCATCCATAAAGCGGTTCCAAAGCGCGGGGATGTCCTTGGCCGTGGCCTCGCCGGCAAACAGCATGCGCTCGATCTCGTAGCGCACCATAACGTGCAGCGGATAGGTGAGCTCGTCGGCCTCGGTGCGGATCAGCGAAGGCTGCGCAATGTTCACGGCGTGGTAGAGCGCGTCTTCGTCCACGTTGCCGTAGACCTCGGGCGCATGGCGGCGCAGTACCTCGAGCAGCGGTCCCATAAAGGCACGGCTGCGGCCCACGGTGTTCTCAAAGAAGCGGCTCTGGCTCTCGTGGATGCCCATGGAGGTGCCGCCCTCCAGGCAGGTGCGCGCATAGGCGGGATTGACGCCCAGCTCGTACATGGTGTGCCCCGCCTCGTGGATGATGCTGTAGACGTTGGAGATGCAATCGTCCTCGTAGATGTGTGTCGCGATGCGCGCGTCACCCACGGCAAAGCCCTCGCTAAACGGGTGCTCGGTAAAGGCAAGCGTGGTGTCGTCCAGGTTCAGGCCGACGAGCTTCATCAGGTCGAAGCTCATGGCGCGCTGGGCGGCCTCGGGCACGCGGGCGTGCAAAAAGTCGGCATCGGGCTGCTGGCCGCGCTCGCCGATGGCGTGCACGAGCGGCACGACCGTGGCCTTGACCTCCTCGCAAAACGCGTCGAAGCTCTTGGCGGAAAGGCCGCGCTCGTACTGGTCGAGCCAAACATCGTAGGGGTCGCGCTTGGGATCCATGAGCTCTGCCTGATGCTTAAGTTGGGCGACGATTCTATCCACATAGGGCTCAAAGCTCGCCCAGTCGTTGGCCGTCTTGGCTTTGTGCCACACGGCGTCGGCCTCGCAGGTGAGCCTGGTCCAGGCCTCGGCCTCCTCGGTAGGAATAACGCTTGCCTCGCGCTGGTCGCGGCCGAGCACGCGGATCTCGTCGAGCAGCTGCGGGTCGTCTACGTGTCCGCCTGCAACCGTCTCGCGCGCTAACGAGCGTACGAGCTCAACGGACTTCTCGCTGGTCAGTAGCTTGTGATGTTCGCCGGCAAGCGTGCCCATGGCGTCGGCACGGGCGGCAGCGCCGTTGGCAGGAGCAATCGTCGCTCCATCGAACTCGGCAATCTTGAGCAGGTACTCGCGAGTCCACAGCTTGCCCTCGAGTTTGCGGAACTTTTTGACGGCCTTGTCGACTTTAGCAGCCTTGACGCCCTTGGCAGCCTTTGCCACGGCGGCCTTGGCCTTCTTATCGAGTTTCTTTCCCATACCGCATCCTTAATCTCGCAGGCCGAGCGCCGCAGACGGGTGCACGGCCAGTTTGCACAGCTACCTGCCTTGTACCCAGCGCGAACAAAACGGAACGCGGCGATGCGCTCGCGAAATGTGTTATCCTATAGCCCAATGCGTTGACGGAGAGGGTTTTGCCCGCCGTGTCGCCGGCAAGAGAGGGAAGGTCATGGGCTGCAAGCCTTCCTGCGGTGGCAAGGGCCAAGCGTTCACTCCCGAGCAGCGACCTCAACGGGCGCGCGGCCGGTGGCAGCGAAGCTCCAGTAGGGAAGCCGTGAGCCTCGCGACAAGGGGCGCAGAGTGGGCACGGCGGGCCAGACATCCGCCGGGTCAAACAAGGTGGTACCGCGGAATTCAACCGTCCTTGGGCAATGTACATGCCCGAGGGCGGTTTTTTGTTACCGAACCGGGCCGCGTTTTCGCAACGTCAGACGGCGGCAGCCGCCTCGGCAAGCGGGGAACGCGAGAGACGAAAGGGAAGACATGAGTCTGATTGATGATCTGGTCAAACTCGAGGAAGAGGCCAAGGAGCTCGTCACTAGCGCCGACGACGCCGCCAAGCTCGAGGCTGCGCGCGTTGAGCTGCTCGGTCGCAAAGGCCGTATCACCGGCCTGATGCGCATGATGGGCAAACTCGCCCCCGAGGATCGTCCCATGATGGGCAAGCGCGCCAACGAGATGCGCCAGCTGATCGAGGGCATGCTCGACGAGCGCACCACCGAGATGAAGGCCGCCGCCCTCAAGCACGCACTCGAGCACGAGGCCGTCGACATCACGCTGCCGGGCATCCGTCCGCAGATCGGTCACCAGCACCTGATCAAGCAGATCATCGAGGAGGCCGAGGACATCTTCTGCGGCATCGGCTACACCGTCGAGTCCGGCCCCATGGTCGATACTTCCTACTACAACTTCACTGCGCTCAACGCCCCCATGGATCACCCGAGCCGCTCGGCCCGCGATACCTTCTACGTGGTCGATAACAACCCCGGCAGCGTCGCGCACCCCGAGGCTCACGCCCATGGCGAGTCCGACGTGCTGCTGCGCACCCAGACCTCGGGCGTACAGATCCACACCATGGAGTCGCAGAAGCCGCCCATCTACATGATCTGCCCGGGCACCGTCTACCGTCCCGATACGGCCGACGCCTGCCACCTGCCGCAGTTCAACCAGATCGAGGGCCTGGTCGTCGACGAGGGTATCACCTTTGGCGACCTGAAGGGCACGCTCGACTACTTTGTTAAGTGCATGTTTGGCGAGGACCGCAAGACGCGCTACCGTCCGCACTTCTTCCCCTTCACCGAGCCTAGCTGCGAGGTGGACGTGAGCTGCCACGTCTGCGGCGGCAAGGGCTGCAACTTCTGCAAGCACAGCGGCTGGATCGAGATCCTGGGCTGCGGCATGGTCGACCCCAACGTCCTGATCAACTGCGGCATCGACCCCGAGAAGTACACCGGCTTCGCCTTTGGTATTGGCGCCGAGCGCGTCGCGGCACTGCGCTACGACCTGCCCGACCTGCGAACGTTGATGACTGGTGACATGAGGTTCTTGAACCAGTTCTAGAACGCTTTCTTCTTAGTTGCAGTTTCCGGCTCAAAGCCGCATTTATGAAAGGAGACCAGTTAGATGCGCGTTTCTTACGACTGGCTCAAGACCATGATCGATATTCCGGAGGATCCCAAGACCCTTTCGGACGAATATATCCGTACCGGCACCGAGGTCGAGGCGATCGACACCGTGGGCGAGTCCTTCGACCACGTGGTGACCGCCAAGGTGCTCACCAAGATCCCGCACCCCGATAGCGACCACATGTATGTGTGCTCGGTCGACGTGGGTGACAAGAACCTCGACGCCGACGGCAACCCCGCCCCGCTGCAGATCGTCTGCGGCGCGCAGAACTTCGAGGCCGGCGACCACATCGTCACGGCCATGATCGGCGCTGTCCTGCCCGGCGACGTCAAGATCAAGAAGAGCAAGCTTCGCGGCGTCGTGTCCATGGGCATGAACTGCTCCGCGCGCGAGCTCGGCCTGGGCGGCGACCACTCCGGCATTATGATCCTGCCCGAGGATACGCCCTGCGGCATGCCGTTTGCCGAGTACGTGGGCTCGAGCGACACCGTGCTC
>CAVHBE010000061.1:1046-5684 GCA_963634045.1 Methanobrevibacter smithii | reverse complement strand
AGAGCACGGCGATCTTGGAGTTTGGGGCAAGCTCGTCGCGCAGCGCGACAGCGCCGGCGATGGCCTGCGGAAACTCCGGTGCGGCGGTGGGCTCGCCGTTGCCTGCGAAGGTGATCACATCGGGGAGCTCGCCCTCGGCTGCCATCTCGCGCAGCTTTGCCTCGAGCGCGTCGAGTACCACGGCAGCTGTGTTGTACGGCTCGCGGCAGGGGCGCTCGGCGTTGAGACCGTTCTCGCAGTAGATGCAGTCGAACGTGCAGATTTTGCCGCTGGCCGGCATCATGTTGACGCCGAGCGAGAGACCAAGGCGACGGCTGCGAACGGGCCCAAAGATGGGGCTGGCATTCAAAAACGTAGACATAGGCATATGCTCCTCAAGACAATTAACCTTAAGCATAGCATCGGCTCCAACGTATGGTCCGGGCTTGTGCTTTGCAGGTTTCGTTTTTTAACTCTGCCTTCGATGCCGCGTCATGAAAGGTATCGGGTCGGGTACAGTTAATCTGTTAACAAAACGCAAGACGATGGGGCACAACATGGATTTTACGGTCGAGAATGCGGGCACCACGATCGCCTGCCGCGAGTATGCCGGCCCAGATGTATCGCCTGATGCTCCCGCTTTGGTGTGCGTGCACGGTGCCTGCGTCGACGGCGTCTTTTTTGACGCCATCGCCCGCGAGCTCGCCCGTGACTACCGCGTCATTGCCTACGACCGCCGCGGTTGCGGCGAGAGCGGCGACGCTGCAGACGGACGCTACGACCTCGCCGCCCAGGCCGCCGACCTGCAGGCCGTTATCGAGCATATTGGCGCTCCGGCAAACGTGCTCGCGCACAGTGCCGGTACGTTGGTGGCCCTGGAGCTTCTCCGTGCAAACCCCGCCATAATCTCGCGTGCGATTCTGCATGAACCCGCCGTGACGGATGAGGGTGCCGGCCTGGGCGCGGCCCCGGTTTTGCTCGAGATGATCGCCGTGGGAAAGGTCTCCAGGGCATTACGGGCCTTTCTGGGCGCCATCGGCGATTCGGACCCTGAGGCCCCCAAGCTAACCGAGGCAGAAGCTAAGCATGCTCTGCGCAATGGCCGTAGCTTCATGGCAAACGAATACGGGATTACTATGACTTGCGTTCCCGATTGGGATAGCGTTCGCGCGTCGAAAACGGTGGCCGCCGTGCTCCTGGGTGAGCTCTCGATTGGCACGCCCCGCGAGGCGGGCACGAGGATGGCGGCTGAGCTTTTGGACTGTCCACTCGTAATGGTTCCCGGCGCGCACAACGGCCTGCGCGATCGCCCAGCAGCGGCTGCCCAGACTATCCGTGGCATCCTGGGGCTCTAGCAGCTGTAAAAATCAAAACAGCCTTCACCCGCAAACGTTTCGGCCGTGTTAACAAATGTGCTCAAAACCTCACGTCTGCGGCTTCAATCGCACCGTCTGCCAACTCATAAAAATGTAACAGCATTCACGTGCTTACCTGCATCGGCAAGGTGCTACCCTTGTAACATTTGGAACCCACCGCTACCATGCGAAACTATCGAAAGGGCCCCATATGCTCAATAATCACGAGGCCAATCTAACCGACGAGGAGGCTGCCGCCGAGGTCGCCCGCGTCGCGCAGACCTACCCCGTGGTGCGTTTGCTGTCGGCCGATCAGATTAAGAGCGAGCCTAGCTGCTTGCTCGCCGGCGATCACTGCCCTTGTTTGCGTCAGTCGAGTCTTGAGGCCTTGGCAGACTCCGATGAGGTGTCGGAGCAACTGCTCAACGATGGTGTTGAGTACCGCGCCCGTCTGCGCCCTCTAAAGGTCGAGGGCGAGCCTCACGTCTTGCTGATGGTACGTCCGATCGATGAGCAAGAGGCTGCAGAAGAGGACCTTGTCTACACCGACGTGCTGACGAGTGTGCGCAATCGCCGATATTACGAAGAAAAGCTTCGTAGCGCTCGCATGAAGGCCGGCGTGGCGGTGATCGACCTTGATGATTTTAGGGTCTTCAACGATACGTGTGGCCGTCATGCCGGCGACCTTGCGCTCGGTGCCGTGGCGACAGCCATGCGCAGCGGGATTCGTTCGACTGACGAGCTTGTGCGCTATGGCTGCGATAAGTTTGTGGTCGTCATGCCCGATATTCCCTCCGATGACTTTACCCGTCGCCTGCATCAGGTATCCGATGCCGTTCATTCCACGGTTATTCCGGGCCATGAGTACGTGAGCTTGACGGCATGTGTTGGTGGCGTTCGCATTCATGGCGAGACGGTCGACGAGGGCGTTGGCCGCGCTGTCCAGTTACTGAGCCGCGCTAAGGCAAAAGCCGGTACGGTCGTGACCGATTCCGATTCCATCGAGGCCTTCCAAAGCGAAAAGCCTTTGGTGCTTATTATCGATGACTCCGAGATGAACCGAGCCATTCTCAACGAGATGCTCAAGGACGAGTATTGCATCCTCGAGGCCGATAACGGTCGTACGGCGCTCGACATGGTCGACCGCTATGGCGATAAGTTGTCGCTTGTGCTGCTGGATATTGTGATGCCGGGCATAAGCGGCGTTGAGGTGCTGGCCGATCTGTCGCGCCGATCGGGTATCGACAATCTGCCTGTCATCATGATTTCGAGCGAAGATTCCGATGATATGGTTCTGCGCGCGTACGAGCTGGGCGCCTCGGACTATATCAGCCGTCCATTTGACTCCCGTGTCGTACGCCGCCGTGTAAGTAACACCATCCGCCTATACGCCAAACAACGCCGCCTGACGAGCCTGCTGTCCCAGCAGTACAACGAGCGCGTCAAGAACAGTCGCATGCTCATCGACATCATGGCCGGCGTCATGGAGCTTCGCAACGGCGAGAGCGGCAGGCACGTTACGAACATCGAGAAGCTGACCGAGCTGCTGCTTGGCTGTCTGGTCCAGCGTAGCGGCGCGATCTCCCTCGACAATGAGGAGCGCTCCACGATTGCCCTGGCTTCGGCGCTGCACGATATCGGCAAGATGTCGATTGACGATGCGATTCTCAACAAACCTGGGCGCCTTACGCCTGAGGAGTTCGAGATTATGAAGACGCATACCACGATCGGCGCCGACATGCTGCTTGAGCTGGGTAGCCATCACGCCGGCAATGCGCTTATGGAATATGCGTACCAGATTGCGCGTTGGCATCACGAGCGCTGGGACGGCAAGGGTTATCCCGATGGCCTTAAGGGCGACGAAATTCCCATTGCCGCACAGGTGGTTTCGGTGGCCGACGTGTACGATGCTCTGACGAGCGTGCGCGTGTACAAGGACGCTATCCCGCACAAGGCGGCAATTCAGATGATCCTGGATGGTAAGTGCGGCACCTTTAACCCGCTGCTGCTCGATTGTCTGCTCGAGGTGCAAGACCAAATTGCCGAGACGTTGGCACGCCCCGCTGACGTCGTCGCGTTTCCCACGATTTAGTTTGACCAAAGGAGTTTTTAATCCATGGTTTCCATGCGTGAGGCGTATGAGAAGATCGGCGCCAATTATGATGACGCGTGCGCTCGGCTGATGGGCGAGGAAATGCTCGCCCGCTTTGCCCTCAAGTTTTTGGATGACGAGAGCATGGACAAGCTGGAGGCCGCCATGGCGGCGGGAGACGCCGAAGGTGCGTTTATGGCAGCGCACACGCTCAAGGGCGTGAGCCAGAACCTGGGATTCGATAATCTGTACGAGCCGGCGGTCGTGGTAACCGAAGCACTGCGTGGTGCCGATGCCGTTGACGGCGCTCGCGAGAGAATGCATGCGCTGCAACAGCAATATGCGGCCACGTTGTCGGCCCTGCGCGAGGCGGCCGAGTAAGGGCTTGCGTGCTTTGATGACTATGAGAGTGGATAATCTCCCGTTTTAGGCCCGGTGGCGGCCTCAAAGTGGGAGATTATCCACTCTCGTTCGATATGTGTCCAAAAATCCACGCTCACCCCTCCGGGTTAGTAAATGGCCTATGCGCACTGGCGGGGCTTTCCGCATGCAATCAATATCGTTGTTCGATAAACTGTTCGAATAACGATAGAGTCGATGAGGGTGAGTGTATGTCTAACAGCGTTCAGCGTATGGCCAAAGCGGGCGAAAATATCAGGAAGCTTGGCTTTTGCATGGCAGCCGTTTTTGCAGGGATGCTCGTCGCTTTTGCCGCGTTGGTTGTTTACGTGATCTGGTATGCGGTTGCAAACGTTGCCTCTGTCGATTCTTTCGGCGTCGTGACGCTTCTCGATGGCGGGTGCATCGTTATCCCAAGCGGACTGTGCCTGGCACTCGTCGTGGGTATTTCGCTTGTCGTTCTGTGTGGGATCAGCCGTAACATCTCGCGAGGCGTCTCGCCCTTTACCAAGACGCATGTGCGGCTTATCCGTGTTCTTGCGCTTGCCTTTGCTGTTAACGCCGCGGTTTCGCTTATTGGTGCCTACGGATCGGTCAATCTTACCATTGGTGGGCTGGAGCTTTACGTCGTGCCTCGTTCCTTCGTTATTGAGATTTGCCAAGGCGTTGCCTTTGATGCGGGGTCGCTTATCGGCGCGGCTGTCTGTCTGTGTATCTCGGTGATCTGGAGTTATGCCTCGCTGCTCCAAGAGCAGTCTGACGAGCTTGTGTAGGAGGAAGCATGAGCTATCTCATCATCGAGCTTGAGACGCA
>CAVHBE010000061.1:0-1036 GCA_963634045.1 Methanobrevibacter smithii | reverse complement strand
TGAGACGCAGCTGCTTAAGACCGGAAAGACCAGCGCTGATCTGATTCGGGCGACGGGGCATACTCCGGCTAATATTTCAAAGCTGAGAAACGGAAAGATAAAAGCTATTCGCCTAAAGACTCTTCTCGATATCTGTGATGAGCTTGATTGTCAACCGGGAGATATTATTCAGCGTGTGAGCGAGAAAGAGCTTGAGGAGCTTATTGTCGAGCGTGCAAAAAATGTCGTGAGACAGATGCGGAATGGTGGAGGCAATGAGGCGTCGCTTCCGACATCAGTCTTTGCTGTAGATTTGAGCGACGAGTAGCATATAGCGAGCAGCTAAAACGAGATATTGGTGTGATGGGGCCCGTGTCTAGCGCGGGCCCCATCTCTTTAAATTATCTTGACAAATATAAGTTATCGATAAACAATAACACAAAGTAAAAGCGATAATAGAAAGGAGGAACGATATGAGCTGGATTGTCAAACCGAGTTATGTGGACCCCGGTGGTGGGTGCAACGGTTACTGCAAGACATTCTGTGGAGCACGCACTTGCGTCAATAACTGCAGCAAAAACTTCTGTTTAGTTAATCTCTAGCAGTTGCGGCTGCTGCCAGGCGACAGTCTGGCAGCAGCGGTTTTGCTATCAAGCAGAACGGGAGGCCAATGAGTGCATCAGCGATAAAGCTATCAAAGGTGTCAAAGCGCTACGGGAAACGGCGCGTTTTGCATGACGTTTCCTTCGAGGTGCATCAGTCTGAGCTCTGTGCCCTTGTCGGTGCAAACGGTGCGGGCAAAAGCACGCTTATTAAAATCGTCTTGGGCCTCTGCGAGCCATCGTCGGGGAGCGTGGAGCTCTTTGGAGGCAAATCAAAAAGAGAGCTTGGCTTGATGCGGACGCGTGTCGGCTATGTGCCAGATTCCAGCGGAGCATACCAATCCCTCAGTGCGGTTGAGAATCTCCAAATCCGATGTTTGGAATGGGGGCTTGATGCGAATCGTGAGATTCCTCGCGTTTTGAGCCTAGTCGGGCTGGACATCGAAGAGAAAAAG
>CAVHBE010000060.1:0-3454 GCA_963634045.1 Methanobrevibacter smithii | reverse complement strand
AGGGCGTAAAGATGGTGCGGTAGCCCGCCTCCCACACGCGCAGGCAAAAGTACGCATCGTTAAAGCCGACGGCGAATTCCTCGTTATAGCCTCCGACCTGCTCGAATACGTCGCGTCGCACCATCTGGCAGGCACCTGTTACGGCACTAAAGTTGCCCGGGCGCACAGCACGGGCAAGATAGCCCTCGCGCTTTGCCGAGAAGTCCTGGTTGGCATGGGCAAGTGCGCCGCGCACACCAACCAAAATGCCAGCGTGTTGAACAAGATGATCGGCAAAGTAGAGTTTGGCGCCCACCACGCCCGCATCGGGACGCTGCAGATAGCTCATCATCTCTTCGATAAAGTCCGGGCTTATAACCTCGGTATCGTTGTTGAGCAGCAGCAGGTAGTCGCCCTTAGCGTGCTCCACACCAAAATTGATGATCTGAGAGTAATTGAACTCGCCCGGCCAGTACACAACGCGCGCGATGCCCTTGCCTTCTGATGCTGAAGCCACGCGTTCCGGCAGGGTTTCGTAATACGCAAACGTCTCCGGGGCTTCGCTGTTGTTCTCCACCAAGACGATCTCGTAGTTGGTATACGTTGTCTTCTGGGCGATCGACATCACACAGGCGTCAAGCGTCTCAATGTGATCCTTGGTGGGAATCACAATGCTCACCAGCGGCGCAGGCTCCGGCAGCGCGTAGCGCATGCGATAGACAAACGGCATCTCGGTCTCCTCGACTGTTCCGCAAATGCCCAGCGCGTTAAAGTGGCGCTGCAGCGCAAGACGACCGGCTTCAATAGCATACGGCTTGCTATCGGCAGAGCCATCGGCGGTCGATCCCGGATGCACGCGCCAGTGATACAGCACATGCGCAACATGCTCAAACCGCGCGTCCGCCGAAAGGCAGCGAAGCGTCAGGTCGTAGTCCTGGGCACCCGCAACGTCTTCCGGGGACGTGCCAATACGATCGATAAGTGTCTTCTCCACCATCAGGAAATGCGTCACGCAGTTATGGCTATAGAGCAGGTCAACGTTGAGCTTGGTCTTAAAGACCGGCTGGCCCCACTCCCCCGTTTTCTGGAACATGTCCTCGTCGCAGAATAGGACCTGGGGGCGCTCGCCCTCGGCCGCCTTATTCAGCGCGGAAACATACTGGAATAACGCGTCCGGCTCCAGAATGTCATCGTGGTCCAAGAACGCGATGTAGTCGCCCATCGCTTGCTCAATACCTGCGTTGGTGTTGATCACAATGCCGCCGTTGCCGGGCAGCCCAATGCGACGAACGCGCTCGTCGTGGGCGCCTGCCGCAAGGTCGGCAACCGCATCCCATTCAGGTGAGGCATCCATAAGGAGCAATTCCCAGTTGTCATAGCTCTGGGCTAGCACCGAGTCCAGCAGCTCGCGCAGGTAGACTCGATCGGTCTTGTAGCACGGCACCACAATGCTCACGAGCGGCCTATAGGCAAAGGCCGCCGAAGCGACACGCTGGCATGCCAGATCGCCCGGCTTTGCGCGATGCTGCTCAAACCAACGTCGATAAGCTGCGTCGTCAGCGCGTGCATCCTTCATGCGGTTCCAGCTGTCGTCGACCATGCCGTTGTACAGGCGACCATCCATGGCGCAAAACCCGCTCTGGATCTGCTCCGTGGGATCGCTCACAATCGCGACAAAATCTCGTATATCCTGAGGCATCTCAACGCTCAGATACGTTTTATTGACGCGGCATCCGTCCTGCTGCGGCACATCGACCTGCGACTCAAACACATGCACGGTGGCATCAATCGCATTCATATGCGTATCGAAGATCTGGAGCTCAGGTGCGCACTGGGGGTCTCCCGCCCAGGCAACCTCATAGCGCCACACCGCGCCGGCGTCTGCCGGCAAATAGCGAATGGCATCGATCTCATAGCGACCGCAGCACTCGCCATGCTGCGCATCGCGGATAAGCGCACACAGCGCAGGCTTTGCTTTGTAGTTAATCTTGGATTCCAGCTTGGCAATACGACTATCAAGGCGAATAGAGCCCAGCTTTTTGTCGCCGGACGCAAATGAGACGTCAATTGTAGAGCCGTCCATAAACGGAAGCACCAAGACGAGGAGCTCGCGCTCATAATCGGCAACGGAGGGACAAAGCGCAAGCACGCGGCCATGATCGACCGGCAGTGTCAAAGACGGCACGCAAGCGCCATTGGTCGTCGCATGGGCAAAAGTCTGGGAACCCGCCCGCTCAAAAAGCGCGCCGGCATCCTGACCGGCAAATCGAAGCAGGACGAACAGACGACCCTGACTACGGCAAAGCGCCAAACGCTTGATACTCATCTACACTTCTCGCTTTCCCAGGGCATTCGCGGCCATGCGCTTACACGCGCCCAGACGCCCAAACCTTAAGACGTCGTAATCGAACATGAGCTTTTTGCACGCACGGGCATTGGGGGCCTTGCTGGCAAGCGCCGCACGCACCATAGCGGCAACAGACGGGGCACATTGCGTGAGCGCGGCATCGTTGCCCACGGCAGAACCGGCAAGCGCCACGGAAACGGCAGCAAACACCTTGCCGCAGTCCGAGCCCAGCAACCTGAGCGCATCGTACAGCACCAGATCGCAGAGGAAATATGCCAGGTCATCGGCATGTTGGACATCAAGACCGTCGCGCTGCCAGTCAGCCAGCACCGCGGAGTAAATCTTCACGTGCTCCAGCAGACGTGTCTCGTCGTCGTAGCGCATGGTGTCCATGAGCGAACCCTTGCGCGCCACGCGGTAGTCATACAGCTTGTTCGAGATAAGCGCGGTCTTGCGCGAGCGACCATACACGGCAAAATCGAAAACCTGGTCCTCACCATAGTTAACGGTTTCGTCGAACACGATCCCGTTGCCCAGCAAAAACTCACGCTTGCAGGCGGTGCGCCATGCAAAGGGGCGAGATGCTTCCTTAAACAGCAGGTCGGAGCTATAGCCTTCAAACGACACATCGCGTGGGCTCAGCACATAGTTAAGCCACGGATACCCCGCCTCCAGCGGATACGGATTCGCGCCAAAGGTCAAAACGTCGCAGTCCTCGCGCTCAAAGGCATCGACGATCACGCGGCATGCATCGGGCGTAAAGCGGTCGTCGGAATCCAAGAACGCGACGATAGGCGCCGTGGACGCAGCAATGCCCGCATTGCGCGCGCTCGACAGGCCGCCGTTCTCCTTATCGACCAGCGTAAAGCGCGCGTCCTTTTCGCAATAAGCGGCCGCAATATCTCGCGAGCCATCCGGTGAGCCATCGTTGACCAGCACGCCCTCCCAATCGGGCATATCCTGCGCAAGCAGGGAGTCCAGGCACCAGGCCAGGCACTCCTCCACCTTATAGATGGGAACGACAACGGAAATCTTGGGGGTAGCCATAGTCACTCGCTCTTACTGTGCGGCCGGAACGTCATCGGGGTGCGGGTTGTCGCCGTAGGTGCGCTGATACGTCAGCACGCG
>CAVHBE010000059.1:2295-3555 GCA_963634045.1 Methanobrevibacter smithii | reverse complement strand
TTCTCGAATCATAGGTTATTATCTTCCTCGTTGAACGCGCGGGTCCAACAAAACGAACCGCGAATCAACAACATAGCATGTCGGAGTGGCGGAATTGGCAGACGCGCTAGCTTGAGGTGCTAGTGACCGCTTTTTGGTCATGCGGGTTCAAGTCCCGCCTCCGACACCATCGCATTTGAGAAGCCTCTTCGGAGGCTTTTTTGTTACCGATAGACGGTGGGGTCCACGATGGAAACGCTTGAACGCAACGAGTGGGCAGACGTTGCCCAACTAGTCGAGGTCACGAGCGATGCTGTCATCATCTGCGAGCTCGACGGAACCATTCTGCATGTGAATAATCGCTTACTTGGTTTGATGTGCGAGGAACGCGCCGACGTCATCGGTGGAGATGTTAAAGACGTCCTGTACTCGTCCGCTTTTGAACGTGCGACGGAACATCGTCTGCCATTTGAAACTGATGGCTCCGAGAACGAACTGATGCTCAAGCTGAGTGACGGCTCCTTTATCCCCGTCTTGGTTCGTGCGGGCTCCGTAACGCCTCCACGCATCTTTGGGCGCCGCGCGCCACGTGTCCTGGTGGCGCTCCATAGCATCGAAGAACAGTATTCGCACGACCGTCAGCTCAAGCGTGCGCTTTCGGAGCTTAGAGTGGCGAACAAGCGCCTCTCTGGCACGCTCTCGGTCATTATGAGTACCGTGGGCTCCGATGAGCTGCCCAGCCTACTTGATACCGTTTTGAACCAGCTTGTAGGAACGCTCGATGCTTCGGGTGCCGCTATCTATTTTTCTGAGAGCGGCGGTTTTAAACTTCGCGGTGTTTCCAAGGAGCTGTACGACAGCTACCTGCCTGAGTTTTTGCCGTATGGCGCTGGCATTCCGACGTATGTTCTTCGTGAGTCGCGTGCCTGTCGCTTATCGATTCAACAGGACCTTGAGGGTGATAAGGCCGCCTCCGGTATGTTCATGGACTTGGACAATCGTTCTAAGCACCTGTTGCGCATGCAGGATATGCCTCCGTACCGCAGCGAGATCTGTCTTCCCGTTTTTTACGGTACGCAGATTCTTGGCGTGCTGGAAGTTGGTTGGAAACGCCCTCAGGCACCGCTCGCCTATGACGTTAATGTGCTCGAGGTCATTTGCGATTATCTATCTATCCAGCTGGTCGGCATGGCATCGAGCCTTCGCTCCCGTCGTACGGCCGAGCTTGGCCGCTCGCTCAATGTCTTGCGTGATGAGTTGTTTACCTTTCTAGACGATTCC
>CAVHBE010000059.1:0-2285 GCA_963634045.1 Methanobrevibacter smithii | reverse complement strand
GGCGGTATCGTCCGAGATCTGCAATATGCTTAACTGCCATTTTTGCCCTGTTGAGTATGACGCGAGCCTGGATTCCTTCGTCATAGATTTTGAAGGCGGCAGTCGCGTTGCTTTGCCGGACGATCCCGAGAAGCTTTTCTTTTCCACGACGGCGCCAGCGGCACGTCTGGGGGCTGGCCCTGATGGCTTTGAGGCATCTGTTTTGGGCGGCACGAGTGCCGAGGACCTTAAACACGTCCGTATAGCTCGCGTTGACGAATCGATGCCTATGGGAGGCTGGCTTAGAGCGCATGGTCTGCCTTGTCAAGGTCTCTACGTCGACTCCGGCATCGAGGCGGGGCGACCACGCTCTAAGGGTGATGGCAAGCACAGTAACGACGCAATTGTTCCTGCTTCTGTTGCGAAGAGCCCGACGACGCGCGCGCTACTGCTTCGTGATGGTAGCCAAGAGCCGATTGATGATCTTGAATATGACTACTTGGTGCACTTGGCGCATGACTTTGAACTGATCTACGAAGGCGAATCTCAAAAGCGCGAGGAGCGCCATATCGCTCAGACCCTTCAGATCGGCATGAGAAATTCCCTGGGGGATGTTCCGGGTATCGCAACCGATTCGGTGTACCTGTCGGCCACGAACTCGGCGTTGGTCGGCGGCGATTTCTATACGCTCATCCGTCTTCCCGACGACTGCGCCGTCATGATCCTGGGCGATGTGTCTGGCAAAGGCATTGAGGCTGCATCGATGTCCGCGCTCGTCAAGACGGCCCTGACGGCATATGCCTGGGAGGGCGCTGGACCGGCCCGCATGGCACGCTCTCTTAACAGCATGCTCATGGGCTTCTCGAGGGTCGAGACGTTCGTGACGGCCTTTATCGCCAAGATTGACCTTAAAGCCGGACGCGCAACGTATTGTTCGGCGGGCCATCCTCCGACCATGGTCATCAGGCCAGAGTCGATGCCGCTGGGTGGTGGCGAGGCCCGTGGGGGAGAGGTCGAGCTGCTTGGATGCCAATCGGGCGTAATCGGTGCCTTTGAGAGCATGGTGTACGAGACAGGCGTGTTTACGTTCGCTCCTGGCGACATGCTCTTCATGTATACGGACGGAACGATTGAGGCCCGCGACCGCACCGGAGCGTTCTTTGGCGAGCAGCGCCTTCGTGACCTTCTGCTCTCTGTCTCGGGTGAGGGCGTATCGGGAATCTGCGGCAAGGTCTTGGGCGAGCTTGACCGATTTACCGAATCGGCGCTGGACGATGACATTGCATTGGTGTCCCTTGAGTTTTTACGGGGTCGTTCATAGACGACGCTGGGCGGGCTGAATCCGCACGGTTGGGGAAACGAATGCATCGAGTGGGCTTTTTTTGGGAACCATGGTCGTATGAATGAGTGGAATGACATAGCGGTTTTGACGCCACCAGGCGATATCGACATCGCCACGGTGCCTGCGCTGCGTCGGCGGTTGGATGCTTTGATTGGCCGCGGCGTGCGTCGTGTTGTCATCAACTGTCAGGCTGTTAGCTTTATCGATTCGACGGGCTTGGCATTCCTGCTTACGCGCGCTCGTGAGCTCATGAGGCGAGAAGGCCTGCTTTCGCTCGTCAATGCATCAGGTGAAGTTGTTCGCTTTTTGGAGATTGCTCGTCTTGTCGATATCCTTCATGTCGCGGGGCCGGCACGGGAGTCTATTCCCGCCATTCCGGTGGGGGAGCTGCCTCGCTGGAGTAAGAGCGTCGAGGTCCGTCAGGGTATCGAGAATCTTCCATACTACCGACATCGCATCGCCGAACTCCTTGAATCGCTCCCGTTGCGCCGTGACGAGCGCTACGATGTCGCATTGGCGTCGGGGGAGGCGCTGGGTAATGCCTATGACCATGCGGGCGGTATCGGGTGCGTCCTGACGGTTCAGGCCTATGGCGATCGCGTTGTGGTTGAGGTGCTTGATCGAGGTGCCGGCTATTCTATCGATGAAACGAGCGAACCGGTCGCATCTGAGGAGCGCGGCCGTGGCATCAAGCTTATGCGTATGCTCGTCGATAACGTGGAGGTTGCTCGTCGTACGGACGGCGTCGGCACGCGCGTGCAGATGGTGAAGCTGTTTAGCGGAGCACTGGAATCGTGTGCCTAGCCAATCGCTTTAGCGCGTTTAGCTACTAAGAACATGCGGCAGACAAGTTTTTTGAAAAAAGTACTTGCGTCTTTTGGACAACTCGCGTAAATTAATAACCCGCAAGCGGACATGGCTCAGTTGGTAGAGCACAACCTTGCCAAGGTTGGGGTCGCGGGTT
>CAVHBE010000058.1:2794-5309 GCA_963634045.1 Methanobrevibacter smithii | reverse complement strand
CGCGGCGATGGCCACGCTCATAAAGAACTCGTCCCAGCTAATGACGTCCAGGCGCTTGCCTGACGAAGTTTGATGAAGATCGTCCGACATAGCAGACACCTCCGTAATCGCAATAGTTTGACCCATTGTAGCAGGTGAAAGGTGGAGGCGTTTGTCCCACCGGCGCCCTCACTTTTACACGCGGCGGGGCTTTTGGTTGATGCGGTAGAGCTCGGCGAGACCCCGCAGCGTCAGCGCGTCGTCTACCGTCAGGCTATGGCCGACCAACGCCGCGAGCGCCTCGGCATCATCGCCGGTGATGATGATGGGCACGCTGCCCTCGCCCGCCGCCTTGGTCGCGCGCATCTCGGCGAGCACCATGTCGAGCATGCCGTCGATGCGGGCTACCTCGCCCAAGACCACGCCCGAGCGCATCGCCTCGCGCGTGTTGCGGCCAATCACATGCGTGGGTGCCGAGGGCTCGACCTGCGGCAGACGCGCCGCAGCCGCCGAAAGCGAGCGGGCGCCGAGCGCCAGACCCGGCGCAATGACGCCGCCCACAAAGGTACCGCACGCGTCGATGACCTCAATATTGGTCGTAGTACCCAGGTCGATCACGATGCACGGAGAGCCGTAGACGGCACGAGCCGCCACGGCATCGGCGATGCGGTCGGGGCCGATCTCGGCCGGGTCGTCGTAGTGGACGGGTATGCCGGTCTTGAGGCCCGGCCCCACGGTGAGCACGCGCCCCGTGCAGGTACGGGAAAGAGCCGCCTTCCACGGGCGCTCGAGCGCCGGCACCACGCAGCTCAGCACGGCCGCCGTGGGCACGAGCGCGCCGGGCATGCCCGCATCGGCCGCCAGCGCGGCCATGACTTGAGCGAGACGCATGCGCGCCTCGTCGGCCGTGATGCTCGACGGCGTGGTGATCTCGCACGTCGCAAGCGGGCATTCCTGCGCCGCGGCCGAATCCTCTGCAAACAGGCCAAAGCGAATGAACGTGTTGCCCACGTCGACCGTCAAAATATATGCGCACCCATTAAGCATCGTCGGCGCTCCTTTCGTCTGTCCAGCAGTATATCGCCTACCTAAACCAGTCATCCCAAAATGACTAGCTTGCGGCTATACTGGTGCGCGGTCGTTTGCGAGCTCACGCGGCGGCCCTTGGTAACCCGACTTCCCGCGCCGTATCCGTAGCGGCGCTCCCGGGGGAAGCGGATATACGCAAAGGAGTTCTATATGAGCAATCCCTCGAACCGCGCCTCGATGCGCGGGCAACTCACGCTGCGCGGCGTCGTCATCGGCGTCCTTGGCTGCGTGATCATCACGGCAAGCTCGGCCTACACCGCCCTCAAGATGGGCGCACTCCCCTGGCCAATCATTTTCGCTGCCGTCATCTCGCTGTTCTTCCTTAAGCTCATGGGCAACGCCAGCCTCAACGAGGCCAACGTCACCCACACCATCATGTCCGCGGGCGCCATGGTCGCCGGCGGCCTGGCGTTTACCATCCCGGGCGCCTGGATGCTGGGCTATGCCGACCAGATCAGCTGGCTCGACATGTTTATCGTGGCGCTCGCCGGCACCATCCTGGGCCTGCTGGCCACCGCGCTCATCCACCGTCACTTTATCGTGGACGCCGCGCTGGAGTTCCCCACCGGCAACGCCGCAGCTCAGACCCTACGCGCCACCGAGGCCGGCGGCAAGACCGGTAAGCAGCTCTTTGGCTCCATGGCCATCGCAGGCATCTACAGCGTGCTGCGCGACGCCCTGGGCGTGGTGCCCAGCATGCTGTGCACGCTCAACATCCCCGGCGTGACCTTTGCCATCTACAACTCGCCCATGCTGCTGTCCATCGGCTTCCTCGTGGGCTTCGCCCCGGTCGCTTTCTGGTTTGCCGGCGCCCTGTTGGGCAACTTTGGCATCATCGTGGGCGGCACCGCTGCCGGTCTGTTCGACGTTATGACTGCGCAAGGCATCGTCAAGTCCCTGGGCATGGGCCTCATGATGGGCTTTGGCGTCGCCGTCGTCCTCAAGGACATCCTGCCGCAGGTCGCCGGTATCGTCCGCGGTCTTGCCGCCGACAGCTCCACCGACACCGACGAGCAGTCGCTCATCTCGGGCTCCCTTAAACTCGACGCCGGCATCATCGGCCTGGGCGCTGCCGCCATCGCCGTGATCGTCGCCATCGCGCTCGACCTTGGTCCCGTCCCGGCCGTCATCGTGACGCTGTTCACCTTTGTCACCACCATCATGAGCGCACAGAGCTGCGGCCAGACGGGCATCGACCCCATGGAGATCTTTGGCCTCATCGTTATGCTCATCGTGGCTGCCTTCGCACAGATCGCTCAGGTCAAGCTGTTCTTTATCGCCGGCATCGTAGCCGTGGCGTGCGGCCTTGCGGGTGACGTCATGAACGACTTTAAGGCCGGCGCCGTGCTGGGCACCAACCCGCGTGCGCAGTGGATCGGCCAAGCCATTGGCGGCATCGTGGGCGCCCTGGTCGCCGCAGCCGTCATGGTCGCGCTCGTCACCGCCT
>CAVHBE010000058.1:0-2784 GCA_963634045.1 Methanobrevibacter smithii | reverse complement strand
GCCTATGGCCCGGACGCCTTTGGCCCCGACAAGAGCTTTGTTGCCGCGCAGGCAAGCGTTGTCGCCACCATGGTCTCGGGCATCCCGAGCGTGCCGTGGTTCGTTGGCGGCTTTATCGCCGGCATCGTCATGTACTGGCTCGGCATTCCGGCCATGATGATCGGCCTGGGCGTGTACCTACCGTTCTACATGTCACTCACGGCATTCCTGGGCTCCTGCGTCAAGCTCGCCTACGACAAGTGGTCCGCCCACCGTGACGCCACCGCTGGTCTTTCTGACGAGGAAAAGGCCGCCAAGGACGCCGCCTTCCAGGAACAGGGCTTGGTTGTCGCCAGCGGCCTGCTCGGCGGCGAGTCCATCGTCGGCGTTATCCTGGCGTTTGTCTCCGTGGGCTTAAGCCTGCTGGGCTAAGCTGAGCAGCTGCTCG
Organism: Methanobrevibacter smithii; assembly: GCA_963634045.1. Taxonomy (GTDB): domain Bacteria; phylum Actinomycetota; class Coriobacteriia; order Coriobacteriales; family Coriobacteriaceae; genus Collinsella. Next base: position 2,357 of record CAVHBE010000058.1, on the reverse strand, counting down.
ACAGCAACCATATTGCCTACGACTTGCCCGGCCGGTAGCTTTCACGGCTGCTGACCGGGCTTTTTGATATCGAAACAAAGAAAGGCCGGCGCGCTGCGTTTAACAGCGCGCCGGCCTTATCGGTTAAGCTATCGAAGCGTTCCCGCTATGAACCGAAGTTCGTTGCAGAATCTACGCTCGAAACGCTACATCTGCTTGCGACGACGATCGCTCAGCGTCACACCAGCGGCCACGAGGGTGATACCGCCGATGACGAACACCTCGCCCGCAAGAGCGGAGTCATCGCCAGTCTGGGCGAGCGCGGCCGACGTGGCCTTCTTCTTGACAACAGGAGCCTTTGCAGCAGCCTGTGCAACCTGAGGCTTGGCCTGCGGCTCAGCCTTGGGATGATACTTGTCGTACTCGGCCTGCGCGGCAGCCAGGGCATCCTTGGCATCGCCAAGCTCAGCCAGCGCGGCGGCATAGGCGTCGTTGGCATCGGACAGCTTGGCATCGGCATCGCTCAGAGCAGCCTTGAGACCAGCGGCGGCATCGACGGCAGCCTTATAGCGAGCGTAGGCAGCGTTCAGCTTGACCAGCTTCTCGTTGCCCGTCGTGCCCGCGGCAAGGGATGCCTTGTGGTCGACAGCCTCAAGATCGGCCTTGAGTGCCTCATCGCTGGCAAGCTCGGCCTTGGCCTTGACGATCTCGAAATTCGCATCGACGACGGCTTCGTTGGCGGCCTCGAGCTGCTTCTGGGCATCGGCGACACCGGCGACGGCAGCGTCATAGGCGGCCTTGGCGTCGTCGACCGCCTTCTGGGCGCCGGCAAAGCGCTCGAAGGCCTTGTTTGCGGTGGCAAGCTCACCCTCAGCAGCCTTGGCCTTGGCCTGCGCATCGGACACAGCCTGCGTCTTGGCGGCAACTGCCTGCTTGGCGTCCGAAAGAGCAGTCGCGGCCTGGACATCTGCGGCCTGGGCCTTGTCAACGCCAGCCTGGGCGGCATCGTCGGCCTTCTTTGCCTCGTCAAGCGAGCCCTGCTTATTCGCAAGGTCCGCCTGGGCGGCATCGCGCTTGGCGGCAAGGTCCTTGACCGAAGCCGTAGCGTTGCCATACGCCTCGCTGGCCTGGTCGGACTTTACCTTGGCGGCGTTGTAGGCGCTGCGAGCCTTCGCCTTGCGAGCAGCGGCCTCGTCAGCCTTCGTCTTGCTGTCAGCAAGCGTGGCGTTTGCCTTATCGAGAGCTGCCTGAGCAGTAGCGGCCTTGCTCTTGGCAGCATCGAGGTTCTGCTTGAGGGACTCGATGTCAATTCCGCCGAGTGCGTCCTTCGCGGCGTCGTATGCCGTCTTCGCGGCGGCGGTGCCGGACTTAGCCTTCTCGTACTCACCCTTGGCGGTGTTCACGTTCGTGTCGGCCGCGGTATAGGCGTCGCGAGCGCTTTCTTGCTTATCCAATGCGTTAGAATAAGCCGTTCCAGCAGCCCCGAAGTTCTTCTGCGCATCTGCCAGCTTGTTCTGAAGCTGCTTCAGCTGCTCCTTCTGCTCCTGCGTACCGCCTGCGTTGTAGGCGGAATCGATGTAGTCGTTGAGGAGCTTCTTGAACTCGGAGACAGTGAAATCAGCCTGAGTGTCATCAGCACTGTAATCGAATATGGTTACCTCGGAATCGGTGTTCTTGCCGCTACCGGTCGCGATGCCGATAGCCTTCGCACCGGCATCGATAATGTTGAGATAATGCCCGCACTCATGATAGATGCTGTTGTAGTGCTGGTAGATATAGTAGGAATCATATCGGTGGCTACCGAGTTTGTCGCCATACTGCGCGACGTACTTATCGAATGCCTCTTTCTCCTGGGTGTAGAGGCCGGTATAGGGCCAGCCGAGGGTGTCCTCGGTCTCGCCGCCGGTATATGCGCCGCCTCCGCCGGCAAGGTTTTCACCGTTGTCGAAGTAGCAGTTCGAGTGTCCCCAGATGTTCGATGAATATGATGTATTGAGGGCGGCTGCCACAGTCATGCGGAGGCTGACGCTGAGCGCCGACTGGCCGTTCGCCTTGCGGAGGTTGTTCTGGGTGTCGAGATATGTCAGGGCGTTGCGCATCTGCTCCAGGGAAAGCGGGTTGGTGTCGCGAGACATGTCCTGATCGACGTACTGGTCATACCATTCGGCCTTGTCATCGGCACCGGTCAACGTCGATACGGCATCCTGGGCATTCTTTTTCTGCGTGGCTGTGAACTGGCTGCCGCCGATGATGTAGTTCATGAAGCCGAACATACCCTGACTGATGACTTCCTGGTCAACGGTCATGTTCGACTTGAGGTCGGCAATCTGCTGGTTAAGCTTCTCGACCTCGGCGTTTGCGGCGTCGTATGCATTGTG
>CAVHBE010000057.1:3853-13672 GCA_963634045.1 Methanobrevibacter smithii | reverse complement strand
CCGCCAAGGGCGCCAAGCAGTCCTACAAAAAGAAAAAGCGCGGTGAGAAGGACCTCAAGGCCGTGCGCCCCAAGCACGTTAAGCGTCCCGAGCCCGAAGCCATGGTTGAAGCCGCGCCGGAACCCAAGCCCGAGACAGAGATCGAAGTTGCTATTGAGGTAACGGCAGAAGCCGAAACCGAAATCGCCGCCACGACCGATCCCAAAGTCATATCCGAGCAGGAAGCCACTGTGGAGCTCAACGAAGCGCCCAAGTCGACAACCGAAGAAGCCGCTGACCAACCCGAGCCGTCTGCGTTCCAAAACAGCGATGTCTTTGGCGACGAGGCCGAGGACGATCAGTCCGACGAGCCCGCAGATCAAGACGCTACCGAGTCGACACCGGAGCCCGAGACGCCGCAGCCCGCCATCTCGCTTACGGTCGTCTATGACCCCGAAAACGCCAACGCCGGCATCACCACCATGGCATCCACGCCCATCGAGGTAAAGTCGAGCGTCGAGAATCAGAGCGCTCCGCAAGTCAAGCTCGACACCGCGACCGCAGACGCACCCGCCATCGTCGAGCCCGCAGATTCCGCGGCGATGCCGAAAGCGGACACCGAATCAGTACTCGGCACCGAACCCGCGCCCGTCATCGAGGTGACGCCCGTCAATGAGCAGGCCTCCGCACCGGCGATGGCACCGGCCCCCGCACCCGCAGCACCGACCATCCCCGAGGACTTCCCCATCGATTTCGCAACCGAGGTCTTCTGCCCCGGCCCGTTGCTACACCAGCTGTCGACCTATCTCCCCTACGGCGCCGACACGCTCGGCATCATCGGCGAGTACTACTGGATCGCCCGCGAGCGCGGCACCATCGAGGCCGCGCGAAACCGCGCAAGCTTCCCCCTGCACTATACGCAGGCCGGCGAGCGCCACGAAGTCACCGTGCGCATTCGCCGCAACACCACCGGTGGCCTCGGATCCACCTGGGCCATCGATAAAGTCGAAGAACCCGAGCAGTAACGACAAACGGCTCAAATCCAAATCAGGATTTGAGCCGTTTTTATTTGTTGATGTTGCGTAACCAACAGCGAGCGGGCCGCAAGTGCCCCAGGTTGCCGTGAAAGAGGAGCGACGCGTACTTCGGTACGCGAGCGACGGCTTGAACGGCAAGATGGGGTGCTTGCGACCCGCGCAGCGTCGAGCAGTTACGCGGTTTGGAAAACCGCGTAACGATCTAGTCGCGCGTCAGCTTACGGTGGATACGATGCGGCTGGGCTGCATCCTCGCCCAGGCGCTCGATGCGGTTGGCCTGATAGGCCTCGAAGTTGCCCTCAAACCAATACCAGTTGCCCGGATTCTCGTCGGTGCCCTCCCACGCCAGAATGTGCGTGGCGACGCGGTCCAGGAACATACGGTCGTGGCTAATGACCACCGAGCAGCCCGGGAACTCGAGCAGCGCCGCTTCGAGCGAGGACAGCGTCTCGACGTCGAGGTCATTCGTGGGCTCGTCGAGGAGCAGCAGGTTGCCGCCCTGCTTGAGCGTAAGCGCCAAGTTCAGACGGTTGCGCTCGCCACCGGAGAGTACGCCGGCGCGCTTCTGCTGGTCCTGGCCTTTAAAGCCAAAGCTCGCCACATAAGCACGGCTCGGAACCTCGGTCTCACCGACCATCATGTGGTCCAGGCCATCCGAGACGACCTCCCACAGGTTCTTATCGGGGTCGATGCCGGAACGGTTCTGATCGACATAGGAGATCTTGACGGTCTCGCCCACCTCGAGCTCGCCCGAAGTCAGCGGCTCCAGGCCCACGATGGTCTTGAACAGCGTGGTCTTGCCCACACCGTTGGGGCCGATGACGCCCACGATGCCGTTGCGCGGCAGGGTGAACGATAGGTCGTCGATGAGCACACGGCCATCGAACTCCTTGTGCAGGTGATGGGCCTCGAGCACCTTGTTGCCCAGACGCGGGCCCACGGGGATGCGGATGTCGGTCCAGTCGAGCTTCTGGCTTGCGCGGGCCTCGGCCTCCATCTCCTCGTAGCGAGCCAGACGGGCCTTGTTCTTGGCCTGGCGAGCCTTGGGCGAGCTGCGTACCCACTCGAGCTCGGCTTCCATGCGCTTGGCGAGCTTGGCGTCGCGGTTGCCCTGCGCCTCGATACGGGCGGCCTTGGTCTCCAGATACGTGGAGTAGTTGCCCTTGTAGGGATAAAGGTGACCGCGGTCGACCTCGCAGATCCACTCGGCAACGTTATCCAGGAAGTAGCGATCGTGCGTGACGGCCAGAACGGCACCCTGGTAGTTGTGCAGGAAGTGCTCGAGCCACAGGATCGACTCGGCGTCCAGGTGGTTCGTGGGCTCGTCGAGTAGCAGCAGGTCGGGAGCTTCGAGCAGCAGCTTGCACAGGGCCACGCGGCGGCGCTCGCCGCCGGAAAGCACGTTGACCGGCATGTCAGAATCGGGCAGCTGCAGGGCGTCCATGGCCTGACCGAGCTTGGAATCGATATCCCAGCCGTCGGCGGCATCGATCTCGTCCTGGAGCTTTCCCATCTCGGCCATGAGTGCGTCCATGTCACAGTCCGGGTCGCACATCTCCTCGCCGATCTTATTGAAGCGATCGACCTTGGCGATCATATCGCCAAACGCCATGCGCACGTTCTCGATGACGGTCTTGTCGTCGTCGAGTGGCGGCTCCTGCTGCAGGATGCCCACGGTGTAGCCGGGGGTGAGCCTGGCATCGCCGTTGGAGACCTCCTCGATGCCGGCCATGATCTTGAGCAGGGTCGACTTGCCCATGCCGTTGGGGCCCACGACGCCGATCTTGGCACCGGGGTAGAAGCTCAGGGTCACGTCGTCAAGGATTACCTTGTCGCCATGGGCCTTGCGAGCCTGATACATCTGGTAGATAAACTCCGCCATTTGCCTGTTTTATCCTTTCTACCTGCTGTTTCCCTATTCTTGTTTCGCTTTAGTGGAAACGAAATGAAAAAACCAGCTCTGAAACGTAACGAAAAAGGGGCATGGTTGCCCACACCCCCTAATACTACCTGGGAAAAGTCCCCCGGAACATACTATGAACTGCGTACGCTAGTTTTCCGCAACCTTAGCGAACGGCCCGCTGCGATTTGCGCCACAGCAGATACGAGTAGACGTAGACGGCTCCGACCGAACCAAACGCCAGAACCGCAATCACCGCGGCGACGACTTCACTCGAAAGTACGCTGCCTGCCACGCCCATCACAATCAGGCCAATACCCAGCACCATAAAGCAGGCGCCGCCAAAACGCTGCGTACGGCGCCAGTTCTCGGGATCGGCAAGCGCCCAAGGCGTCTTGATACCGAGCGTATAGTTCTGCTTCACACGCGGCAAGTAGTTGCCTACGCCGATGAACAGCAAACCGACAACACCGGAAATCAGCACGTTAACCGAACCGACCGCCGGCACCACGCCCCACACCGTAAGCTCTCCCAGCCAGCTTATGGCGCACATGAACAAGGTGAAGGCGATTACGAAGCCCTGGTAAAACTTGCCCGAGGTTCGATATGCCTCACCTTTGGGATCGATGCGCGGCACCACGCAGAACATTGCGAGAAGCGCCAGAGGCAACACGCCGAGCGCGGAGGCCATCCAGCTAGGACCCCAACCGTCGACGGCGCCGTTCGCGCCCCAGTGCGTGGGAATCTGCGCCGGCAAGCTCGGCATCACCATGAGGTGCGCAGCAACATTAATAGCACAGACCACAACAAGCATGGCCCACACGAGCGACGATACCCCCGTGGGGTGAACGCCCTTGTTTTCGTTATTCATCCTTATCACCTTCCGTGTTTGTAAAGCCCATAAACCAACCGATCAAGTCCTGCATGACGGTGGTGTTTAAGCTGTAAACGATGTTTTGGCCATGACGTTCGTCAGTCACCAACCCGGCGTTTTTGAGCGTCGCCAAGTGATGGCTCAGCGACGGCTTACTGATATCGAAATGCTCGGCAAGCTCCCCCGCCGTGCAATTGCCCTCGCGCAGCAACTCCAAAATGCGCCGTCGCGTCGGATCGGCAAGCGCCTTAAAACCCTCTCCCGGCATAAGACCTCCTCTCATCATCTCTCATGACGTGCACACTATACTCGATATTTAGATGTTTGTCTAACTGTCTAATACAGTAACATCTATAGAACATTCGTTCGTGTTTAGTTACAATGGAAGTTGAAGCAGATGAGCCAGCTCCCTCTACCCAAGAAGGAGATGGACTATGAGTATTGACGATGTCCTGACGTTGTTATTGCTTGCAATCGCGGCTGTGGAGCTCGGCATCCACATTGGAGGTCGAATGAAATAGCCGCCCCCGCGTAATGCGAAGACGGCCACTTCTCACGCCATAAACGTGTTTCGGAGTTGGCCAACCCGCTGCAACGGGTGCCATCTGCTTCAATCTTATGCGAATCCCGATCCCATTTCAACAAACCCCAAGGGCTCAAATGAAATCGCGATAATACCTATAATGACGATAGCTAAAACACGATTCGCTTCCCCATCGGAGGATGTCTATGACCGAAAACGCTACTGCTCTCGTCGAGACGCGCGATACCAAGCTCGAAATCATCATGGGCCGCGAGGCACTCGACAAGCTCGCCGATGCTACGGTACTGGTGCTCGGCTGCGGAGGCGTGGGCTCCAACTGCTGCGAGGCACTCGCCCGCGGCGGCATCGGACATTTCGTTATTCTGGATAAGGACATCATCGCGCCCAGCAATATCAATCGCCAGGCCATCGCCTTTCACAGCACCGTCGGCAAGCGCAAGGTTGACGTGATGGAGGCCATGATCCACGATATCAATCCTGCCGCCACCGTCATCAAGCGAACTGAATACCTGTTGAGCGATAACATCGACGAGTTCTTTGCGAGCGTTTTGGAGCAGACGGACGGCAAGCTCGACTACGTCGTCGACGCCATCGACACCATCTCGGCCAAGCTCACCATTGCCAAATATGCTCAGGACCACGACATCCGTTTGGTTAGCTCCATGGGCGGGGCCAACAAGCTCCATCCCGAGTGCCTCCGCTTTGCCAACATCTTCGATACGGTACGTGACCCCATGAGCCGCATCATGCGCAAAGAATGCAAGAAGCGCGGAATCAAGAGCCTGCACGTGCTGTTTAGCTGCGAGGAATCGGTTAAGACCCAACCCCGCGACCCGTCCAATATCCACGAGCGTACCGAGTTGGGCACCGCCAGCTTTATGCCGCCCATCATGGGCCAGATGATCGCCGGCGAGGTTATCCGCCAGATCAGTGGGCGTGGTACCGAACGCGTGCGCGCCGATGGCCAGCGCCTAGACTAGTGGAGCGCGCCGAGATGGGGCCCCAGTTAATTGATGCACACTGCCATCTTGATTTAATGGCTCACCCGGACGCCGTTGCCGATGAGGCGACGGCACTGGGCTTGGGTCTATTTGATTGCGGCGTCGATCCACGCGACTTTTCGGCCGCAAACGAGCGTGCCCGTCGCCAACCAGGCATCATCGCCGGCATTGGGCTTCACCCCTGGTGGCTCGCCGACGGCCGCTGTGGTTCTACCGAAGTCGATCTGCTTTGCGAAGTTGCCGCCCAAGAGCGCCACATCGGCGAAGTCGGACTCGACTTTTCCGAGCGCTTTGCCGGAAGCGAGTCGCTGCAAATACAGGCACTTGACCGGCTCTGCGATGTGCTCGTGCAGCGTCCTCTTGCCGGGCGCGTGATATCAATTCACGCCGTTCGTTCGGCAGGAACTGCGCTGGACGCCCTAGAATCGCACGGACTACTCATCCCAAACCCCGACTCCCCCGCTATCATCTTCCACTGGTTTAGCGGCACCTCAGATGAGCTCGTCCGCGCGCGTAATGCGGGCTGCTATTTTTCTGTCAACGAACGCATGCTCGCGTCCAAACGAGGACGCGAATACGCACGACAGATTCCACTCGACCGTTTACTGCTCGAAACCGATACACCGGCCGAACCAAACACAGAAACAAGCGCGCAGTTGCTCATCAGATCGCTCGCAAGGACCTCAAAACGCATCGCCTCACTCAAAAACTGTGACGCAAAGCACATCGAGTCGGCAGTTTTGGGAAATTCACGCTCTGTTTTTGGCCTTCGCTAAGCTCGGTGTGCAAAAAAACGCCAAATATGAGTACCGTTACCGGAATGGATACAGTACTCATATTTGGCGTTTTTTGCACACGAGGTCCCGGGGAGTCGACAATTCAACTCCCCGGCACTGCTCACCTATTCGGAAATCGGCGCTCCATGGCCCCAAGAACCTTCCATGCCGCACACGGTCGAGGCAAACCCGGCAGCAAAGTCGAGCGCGCGCTCGATGGCCTCGGCGCCATCCTCACCACGCTTGGCGGAATCGAGATAGCACATCAAAAACGAGGTGAGGAACGAGTCGCCCGCCCCCATGGTGTCCTTCATATCCGTTACCGGTTTAGCCAGCTGGCGGTAATAACGCTCGCCGTCGTAAGCAATGCAGCCCTCGGCGCCCGCCGTAGCCGACACAAAACGCGGACCCAAGCCCTTCACCCATGCCAGACGCTCGCGAATCTCGTCCTCACTCGCGGCATCCGCCGCACTAAAGAAAGCGAAATCGACGAAGGGCGCAATCTGCTCGTAGTACTCGTCGGTGGAGTCGTCCGAAAAGTCAAAAGAGACTGTGACGCCCGCAGCCTTCAGCTTGGGCAGCTCGCGCTCGGTAAAGCAATAGTTGCCCGAATGAACCACATCGAACTGCTTCATGTACGAAAGGTCAAAGCGATCGAGGACATAGCGCGCATCGCCACGGATACCGCCCTCGTTGGAACCAAGGAAGACACGGTCACCGTCAACGACGGTCACGCGAGCCGCTCCGTTCTCGCCAATCATCTGCTCGCACTTGTCAAGCTCGACACCCTCATCCTCGAGGCTTGCAATGACATGCTCGGCAGCGGCGTCATTGCCAAAAATGCCCATGTATGCAGAGCGTGCGGCACCACATTTCTTGGCATAAACGGCGAAGTTCACCGCGTTGCCGCCGGGATACATGGTGTGGATATGCTCGTAGCGATCGACGACGTTGTCGCCAAATCCGAGCGCGTTAACGTTAAATGCCATGGCCTTTGCCCCTTCTAGTACTCGACAACACCCATATAGCGACGGAAATCGGGATCGTGATCAAACACCTTGCCGCGTGCAGCACGCAGCTCGCAGTTCATGGCGTAGAACAGCACCGGGTCCAGATAGGCACGGACGCTCGCCGGCACGGCTTCCATACCGTACTCCTTGGCATCGAGCACCATCAGCGTATCGGTATGCGTCTTAAGGAACGCCAGGGCGCGCTCGTCCATAGCACGGCACTCACTGGAGCCCATCTGCAGGAAGTAAAAAACGCCATCCTGAGTAGCCTCGAAGGGGCCATGGAAGTACTCGGCAGAGTGGATGTAGCTGCAGTGCTGCCACTGCATCTCCATAAGAGAGCAGATAGCGAAACCGTAGGTCTGGCTAAAGTTGGGACCGCTGCCCAGAATATAGAAGAACTCGTGCTCCTGGCAAAGCTTGGCAAAGCGATCTCCCAGCTCGGCATTTACCTTCTCGCGTGCCGGGGGAAGAATCTTATCCATCTCGGCGATACCGGCATACATATCGGCGAGATCGGCGTAGCCCTCCTGCTGATCGAGCAGCTCTGCCGCAAGCGACAGCGAAATGCCAGCCGGGACCTCGGCCTGCGGGACGCCCTCGCCCCATGGGTAGACCCACGTGGTCCACTTGCCGGAGTCGATCTTGGATCCAGCGTTGTCGGTCTGGGCGATCACCGTAGCGCCGGCGGCAAGGACAATCTCGCAGCCCTCGACGACCTCCGGGGTATTGCCACTGTGGCTGCAAGCGATGACCAGGGACTTCTCGCCCAGACGACGCGGACGCATGATATCGAACTCGCGAGCCGTATAGATATACGAAGTGAAGGTGGTTGCCTCGCGCTGCAGAAGCTCATGAGCCGGGATCAAATCGATCATGGAGCCACCGCAAGCAATCCAGTAGACGCTGTCGAACTTGCCCTTCTCGGCAATTGCCTCTTTGATCAGATCGTGTGCGTTCATATCCAGTTCCTTTCTTATTTGACCCGCAATCAATGACGTTGGTTGCGTAGCCGATAGTTGTTTTAGTCAATCAGATATTTCTCGAATGCGGCCATGTTCTTGGCATCTGCCGCGGCCGGGTCATCGTAGTAACGACTGTCCGTGATTTCCTGGCCCAGCATGCCGTCAAAACCATGGGCGTTGAGTGTGGCGACGAAGGCGTCCATATCGTGCTTGCCATCGCCCCACACCAGATGGCCATACGGGTCACCGTCGATAAAGTGCATCTCGTGAATTGCCCCATCACCAAAGGCGGCAAACCAGTCCTCGAGCGTCTCGCCTGCAACGCCCATCGCGGTTGTATCAACCATGGGCTGTAAGTACGGGCTCGCGACCTCGTCAATCATGCGCTTCGCATCGGAAACCGTCGTCACAAGGTTGCTCTCTTCGTGACGCAGGCTTTCCATCGTAAGCACCAGACCGTGCTCGCCGGCATACTCCGCAAGAATGGACAAGTGCTCGCGACTGCGCTTCCAGGCTTCCTCGCGGTCCTCGTCCCAGTCGCCCCAGCCCGAGTTGACGGACATACGGTCGCACCCAAGTACCTCGGCAAGCTCAATGCCGTGCTTAAAGTACGCCAGGCTGCGCTGTTCATGCAACGGTTTGCGTGCGCAGTACTGCCAAGGATAGACAACATTCTCGGGGCACAGAGTACGATACCTAAGCCCACGGTCTGCAGCTTTTTTCGCCAGGACCTCAGCCTCAAAGTAGCCCGTGTGGTCGAGCGTCACATGCGGCTCCGCGCACCACAGCTCAATGGACTCAAAGCCCAAACGCTGCTGCACATCAAGGAAGTAATCGAGCGACCACATGATGTAGTGGATATTCATGCCTGCAATCTGCTCGCGGCGCAGCGTCGGTTTGGATTCAGACATCTTATGCCTCCTTATTTCGATCGAACACGATTTGTCCGTCCGACATCGTCATATCAACCGTAAGATCGCGTGCGTCGCGATAATCGAGGTCGAACACATCCCGATCGAGCACGCAGATATCGGCAAGCTTGCCAACCTCGAGCGTACCCAGCTCGTCTTCGCGCATCAGGTCGTACGCGCCCCCGACAGTCCAAGCGCACAAGAGCTCGACAAGCGTCAGCGTGTTGACCTCATTCACGGGCAGTCCGTCGGCGAAGAATCCGCCGCACGCGCTGTAGATTGACTCGCCCAGGCTCGGAATCAGCAGCGGCAAATCCGTGCCGCAGCACACTGTGCATCCGGAATCTTCCATGCCGCGGCGATTCCAGCTGTGCAAAAGTCGCGTCTCACCAATTTGTCGACGCATCATCGACAGGCAATCCTCGCGCCGGTCCAGCGTCAGAATCTGCGGATAGACCTCGCAAATTCCACCCAACTTGCCAAACTCGACAAGATCGGTCGGGTCAGAGTTCTCGAGATCGGTAATCGCATGGCGGCGAAGCATCCATCCATGCTCGTCTCGAGGCAGCGAGGCATAGAGCGCCACGGTGCGACGAACGGCGCCATCGCCCTGGCAATGCAAGGAATATCGGAAGCCGTCAGCATCAATTGCACGTAGCTCGTTCTCAATCAGATTCCACTCTGGCTCCTCGACGACCGTCTTGCCGGCAGCGCCCGCATCGGCCGTGTCCTCATAGGGGTCAATCATCTCGGCAAGCCCTGCCCATACGCCGCGATCGGTCATACGGTTGAAGCCAGAAAAACGAACGAACGGTCCCCGGA
>CAVHBE010000057.1:0-3843 GCA_963634045.1 Methanobrevibacter smithii | reverse complement strand
CAGCACCCACCGGCTGCGACATCATAGAGACGCGAACCGTCAGCTCACCAGATCCCTCACGGCGAGCCATTTCGTCGGCAAAGCCGTAGTAGTCATCAAACGCCATCTCCTTGATGGCGGTAACGCCGCGCTCGTTGAGCATGCTCATGTAGTCCGAATACCCCGCACGCACCTCGGGCAGCGCGAGAAAATCGCTCATCATGCGCCAGATCTTCTCGGCATAGCACGCCTGCGGCGTAAAGCCGTATCGCGCGCTGGCAGCAGCATTGAGAACACAGGTCTCCGCTCCCGGTGTAAAGCAGACGACGGGGATGTCGCCAAAACAATCGTCAAGCACAGCTGCCGTATTTGCGTTCTCGGCATCCGATGCCAACGTTTCGGGTAGGTTGTGGCCAAAAGCCGCCGCGCAATCCGGATGATCTTCTTTCCATGCACGCAAGAGCGACACGGCCTCTTTGGCATCGGCGATGCCGGACAGATCAGACCCCAACGTCCGCAGCGCCCAACCTGTATAGAAGGTATGCACATCGATCAGGCCAGGCATGATGGTGCGGTCGCCCAGGTCAACCACCTCGTCCGCCTGGGTCAAATACGAAGCCGCCTCGCGCTTGGCGCCAACCGCCTCAATTCGATTGCCACGGACCGCTACGAAACCTTCAAACGGCAGGTCCCCCGTACCGGTAAAGACGCTCTTAGACGTCAGTACCGTCAAACGATCAGACATCACAACCACCTACGCCGGAAGCATGCCGGAAATGGCAGTAACGACCAAGCCAAACACGACCATGAAGATGAAGAACTTCCAAATAGTCTTCCACCATTGGCCAAACGAAATCTTAGCCACGGCAAGGCCGGCGACCGTCATGCCCGCCACGGGGCTGATGGTGTTGATGGTCTGGTTGGCAAACTGGAGCGCGGTGACGGCCGCCTCGGGATTGAGGCCCATGAGCTCGGTCAGGGAGCCCATAACGGGCATGGTGAGCGCCGCCAGGCCAGAACTCGAGGGAACCAGCAAAGAGAGCAGGCCAAGGACGATATACATAAACGTGGTGTAGACGGCGGCTGGTGCACCGGCGAGCGCAGTAGCGAGCGCCTGGAGGATGGTGTCGATGATCATGCCACCCTCGGCGATGACCAGAATACCGCGAGCGATACCGATAACGATGGCAGCGTACGCAAAGTCGGCGAGACCCTTAACGAACTCCTCAGCGATCGTCTGCTGGTCAAGACCGCCCAGGATACCGGCAAGCAAGCCCATGCCAAGGAACACGGCGGAAATCTCATTCATGTACCAGCCCTGGGTAACAAGACCCCAGACGATAATGCCCATACCGCAGGCAAAATCGATAAGCACGAGCTTCTGACGGATAGTGAACTCTTCCTCGATGGAGGCATCGGTCACGGAAAACTCAATACGCTTGAGCTTATCGTCCTCGTACACAATGGACGACTCGGGGTTTTTCTTGACGCGCATGGCGTAGCGCATGGCCCATGCGATACCGACGGCAGTGAAGATGACCCAAGAAACGGCGCGCAGCCACAGTTGCGGATTGCCCTCGATGCCAATGATGCCTTGGGCGATCAAAACATTAAACGGGTCGATGGTCGAAGCACAATATCCCAAGTTGGGACCAAGGAAGCAGATGATGAATGCCGTCATCGAGTCATAGCCGATACCCATCATGATGGGAATGAAGATGGCATAGAACGGCAGGGCTTCCTCAGACATACCAAACGTAGTGCCGCAAATGGACAGCAGCGTCATCGTGATGGGAATGATGAGGATGTCCTTGTTCTTGAGCTTTTTAACCACACGGCTCATGCCGGCATTCAAAGCGTTGGTCTTGGTGATGATTGCGAACGATCCGCCAATCAATAAGACGAACGCAACGACGTCGGCAGCCTCCTGGATACCCTTGGTGGGCGCCTGCAGAACCGCGAAGATATCCTGGCCCAGATTGATGGTCTCGCCGGTCTCGGAATCGGTGTAGTTCTTATCGACCTGTTCATAGGTTCCAGCAACGGCGACTTCACGCTCGCCCGCCGCTGTCGAAATCGTCTTGCGCTGATACTGGCCAGAGGGAACGATCCAAGTCAGGACCGCAAAGACAACGATCAGCAAGAACATGATCGTATAGACATGCGGTAATTTGAACTTAAAACGTCTGTTTGTCTTCTTCGCCTTCGTATCTGACATAGATACCCCCAAAGAACTCGAGACTGCATCGCATCTCGCTTCAACGTTTGCACAATGCAAACGTTCTATGACGTCCCATAGATTACCAGCAGCTTTTTCCTTCATCAAGATAATTTCAAACTGATTGCCGCAACGTGGTTGAACGGTTGCGTTTGCGCCGTGAACGGTATGGAAACGCCCGGTGAGATGATCCACCGGGCGTTTCCATTCGCAATGTCCTAGATGTCAAAAACGTAGCGAGACCCAACGATTCGCTGACGACCGATGATAAACGGCCGCCGCTGCTCATCGAAAAAGAAGGCTTCCATATAAAACAAGGGTTCGCCAACGGGAACTGCCAACAGTCGAGCGACCTCGGGCGACGCGCACGCGATCTCGAGTGTGCACGGGCCGGTAAACGCGGGCGTGCGGCCCGTCCGGTTGTGCACGAACTCAAAAATGGATTGATTAGATAGAGATGCCGTTGATAGATAGGCGTTGTCCTCGTAAACGTATATGTTGTTCTCGAGCATGACAGGGACGCCATCGGCAGTACGCACGCGCTCAACGCAAATCAAGTCAGTTCCAACGGGAACACCAAAGAACTGTGCTTCGGTGGAATCCGCCGGCAGTATCTTCCTCGAAATGACACACGCCCCCGGTTCCATTCCATTAACGCGGCATGCGTCCGAAAAACTCTGGACGTCATCCTTCTGGCGAATCTTGCGCTTGAGCTTGGGGGCATTGACAAACGTGCCTTTCCCCTGTCGCTTCGTTAGATAGCCCTGCTGGACGAGCTCCTCAATAGCGCGTCGCACGGTAACGCGGCCAACTTTATAGCTCTCAGCCAATTCGAATTCGTTGGGTATCCGCGCGCCTGCCTTGTAGGCGCCGGAGTTGATTTCGTTTTTAATGATATCAATGACCTGTTGGTACAGCGGTATCGCTGCTTTACCGTCAGTTGGCCCTTCAGTCGGTGGCATATACCCTCTCCCAGCACAATTAATTCTAAAACGGGCTTAAGGGCATTCAACAAGCCCTTAAGCCCGCATTAGCTTAAAGTATGCTAGGTGTCGCACCAAAATGTTGGCTATTTACTCATCAGACCCGAAAAACGCGCAACTACCGCACTCCTAAGAAAGCGTGAGCAGCTCCGGCAGCTGGTCGATAATCTTGTCCGCGGCATCCTGGCTAAAGCCAAAGCGTTCCTCGCGCTTGGCAATGACTGTCAGGCCGGCTCGCTTGCCGGCGGTGATGCCATACAGAGAGTCCTCCACACAGCAACAGCGATCCGCGAGCAATCCCAAACGATCTATAGCATGCAGATAGATATCAGGATCGGGCTTGCTGCGCTTGAACTGCTCGCCCGAGACCAAAAACTCAAAGTATTCACGAATGCCGCAGGTACCCAGCACCTCTTCGATATTGTTGAGAGGAGACGACGATGCCAGCGCAACGCGAACCCCACGTTCTTTCAGCCCCGCCAGCGTCTCGGCAACGCCGGGGTTGAGCAGTTTTCTATAGTCGCAGGAATACGCGCTCGCCCACACCTCATAGCGTGCCTCGGCAGCCTCGACGCTGAGCTTGCCCAAACCCGCACGCTCATGCCAATCGACGAGCACCTGCTGAAAATCACGGTGCGATGAACCAACAATCGCATTAAGCTC
>CAVHBE010000056.1:0-3621 GCA_963634045.1 Methanobrevibacter smithii | reverse complement strand
GCTTGGACAGGGCGGATAGGCCCTCGGTCAGCAGGCAGAACAAGCTCTCGTCATCGCGCTCCTCAAACGCCAGACCGCCCTCGTAGAAATCGAAGTACAGGGCCGCCGTGTCCATAACGCGAAACTCCGCCACCTCGTCGCGGGGCGGCACGCCCGGGCGCTGCTCTTCGAAGGGGCTGCCCGGAGCGCCCAGACTAAAGAGGTCTGCCGACCAGTCGCCGTAGGTAACCGTAATTTTGCAGGTCACGAGCCCATCGTCGACGCCGATTGCCATAGCAAAGCTCGGCTCGGGCGCCACGGTATCGAGCGCAGCGGGCGCGGTAAGGTCGGTATAGTCGCGCAAAATGGGCAGAGCCATACGACAGAACTCCCCCACCTGGTCGGCAGCGATATGGACTGGCGTGCGACAGGGCAGCAAGCGCGATAGGAACGGCGCCGCATGCTGGGCAAACGCTACATCGGTGCGGCGCGCACGGCGGGTGTCGACCAGATAAGCTACGTCGCCCGAAGCAAAGCAGTATGCATCGGCCGGCAGGCGCAGATCGTAGCTACCACCAGCCGCCGGCGCGATTTTGGCGGCAAGGAGCGGTGGGCGCTTAGACAGACCCTCGTCCTCCCCTTCCGGAGGCATCTCAACCGCCACGTCATAGGTGCGATGCGTCGTCGTCCCCCGCGACCAGGCGGGCTCAAAAGAGATGGTCTGGCCGCGCAGCAGGTCCAGCACATATACGATGCTATGCTCGGACAGCGGCAACTGACGCTCGGCGACAAAACCGCTGCGGGCAAAGTCGTACGACGCCGAACGCGAGCTTGTGATGTCATCGAGATAGGCAACTGTCGTCAAGACAAGGCTGAGCAGCTTTGTCGACACATCTTCGAAGGCTTCGGGCGTATGGACAAACGTGAGCTTCTTGCCGTACGAGAAGGTGCCGCCGCGCACGTAGGCATCGGCCATGCCGTCGATATCCTTGACCACGTAGGACACCGAACCGCAGCGAATGCGGAACTCGAGCGCCCAGCTAAAGCGGTCGGCGAACAGCGGATTGTAGTACGGCACCAACGAGGGCTCCAACGCCGCTTTGGGGGCGTCGGGACCAACGGCACCGGCAAGCTTGCGGCGCATGCTCGCCAGCTCATCCATGTGCGCGTCCGAAAGATCGGAGAGCGCCGCCATGAGGCTGGGACTCGTGGGGACAGGTGCTGGGAAGGGAAAGTTGGGGTTGACCGTGGGCGTTGTAGGCGCGGGACGCGCGGACTGTTTGGGCTGAGCCGCAAACGTGCGGACCGGCGTGCGCAAACCTTCGACGGGCTCGGCGCCGCTGGAATCCAAATACGCCAGAGCCGTGGCAATGGCGTGCTTGCACATACCGGGGTAGCGATAGGCAGCGGGGCAATCGCAGTCATAGTCGATCACCTCGTGCTCGTCCATGTCGAGCGCCACGTGCGTCTTGTACAGGTCGCCGCGCGAACCGCGCACCGAGCCCTCAACCGTCACGTTTTTGGAGAAGCGCGAGCCGCTGTCCTCGATCGACAGCACGGCGCCGTTGAGCATGAGCGAACGCCCCTTCATAAAGGTGCCGCTCAACGCCGCCTCTTTGCGAAGCGCCTGCACAAACGTCCCCTGCGCCATCACTTCCTCCAATCTCACCCGGGGTAGCTTAGATAACCGTCACGCGGCCTTGATTACCCACGATGGCCTTTGCCTCTGCCAGCAGCGGAATCGAGCGTGCATTGACCTTGGCCGGCACCTCAGCACGCAGCACGCGCCCGTCGACTTGCTCAATAAAGATCTCCACGCGGTCGCCGCCCGGGTTGGTGGTGAGCACCGTGGCCAGGCGCGCCATATTGCCCTGGCTAAAGCGGCTGTTGGGCACCATGACCTCAAAGACCTTGGGCTTGTTTTTCTCCTCGCTAAGCTCCAGCGGCACAATCTCCTGCGCGATGATCTGGTCGCCGCGGTCCGAGCGCTCGAGCTTGCCCTTAATGCGCACAAACGCGTCGGACAGCTGCGCGCCGGTCTCGGGATCGACCTCGCCGTACAGATACCCCTCGGCCTCTTTGTAGGTCTTGGGGAACACCACGACCGTGGCCTCGCCTTCCATGTCCTCGAGCTGCACGATGCCCATGGGGTCGCCGTTTTTGGTCACGCGCTTGGACACGCTCGAGACCATGCCGGCCCACCACAGCGCCTTGCCCTCGGGAATCTCCTGGTTGATGGTGCCGCCCGTAGGATTCTGAACTTCGTAGCCGGTGTCGATCTGCGAGAACGAGAAGTCGCGCGCTTTGCTAAGTGCATACTCAAACGGGCGCAGCGGGTGGTCCGAGACATAGATGCCCAGAACTTCCTTCTCCTGGCTCAGCTTAAGGTGGCGGTCCCACTCCTGGCCATCCGGATCGGGCACGCTCACCTCAAAGCCCGAGCCCTCAACGTCGCCAAACATATCGAAGAACGACGTCTGGCCGCTCGCGCGATCTTTCTGGCGCTTTACCGCGGCATCGATGATGTTCTCGGGGTTGTTCTTGTCCACAAAGTGCATCATCTGGCGACGCGGATACCCTGTGGAGTCGAAGGCGCCTGCCTTGATCAGCGATTCGATCACGCGGCGGTTGGCCTGGCTCGAGTCCACGCGCTCGACAAAGTCGTGCAGCGTCTTAAACGGACCGCCCGCCTCGCGTTCGGCGATAATCGCCTGCGCCACGCCGGTGCCCACGCCGCGGATGCCGGCCAGACCAAAGCGCACGCCCTCCTTGGTAGCCGTGAACTCGGTACCGGACTCGTTGACATCTGGCGAAAGCACGGGGATGCCGTCGTGACGGCATGCCGAGACGTAGTGAACGATCTTGTCGGTCTTGCCCGTGTAGGACGTCAGAACGGCCGCCATGTACTCGTGCGGATAATGCGCCTTGAGCCACGCCGTCTGCATAACCAAAATGGCGTAGCCGGCGGAGTGCGACTTGTTAAAGGCGTAGGACGCGAACTCAAGAACATCGTCCCAAATCTTCTGGGCGACCTCGCGCGTGTAGTTGTTCTTGATGGCGCCGTTCATCCAGTGGTCGTAGGTGGTCTCGTCCGAGCCATCCTCCCAGTGGAGCACCGTCGACGTGAGCAGCTTGATTTTCTTCTTAGCCACGGGCTTACGGATACGCGAGTCCGATTCGCCCTTGGAGAAGCCACACATCTCGACGGAGATGAGCATAACCTGCTCCTGGTAGACCATGGTGCCGTAGGTTTCGCCCAGGATGTCGTCCAGGCGGTCGTCGTAGGAGACCGCCGGCTCCTTGCCATTCATACGGTTGATGTAGGACGAGACCATGCCGGCGCCCAACGGGCCCGGGCGGTACAGGGCGATCAATGCTACGACGTGCTTGTACTCGGTGGGCTTCATGTTCTTGATCGTGGCCGTCATGCCGGCGGACTCGACCTGGAAGACGCCGGCGGTGTGGCCGGAGCCCATGAGCTTAAAGATCTCGGGATCGTCAAAGGGGATCTCTTCCTCTTTGATGTCGATACCGAAGTTCTTTTTGATGTTGGCCTTGGCCTTGGAGATAACCGTCAGCGTGCGCAGGCCCAGGAAGTCCATCTTGAGCAGGCCCATGTCGGCGACGGTATGGCCCTCGTAC
>CAVHBE010000055.1:0-4920 GCA_963634045.1 Methanobrevibacter smithii | reverse complement strand
GAACTACAGCTCGTGGAAGGACATCATTGCTCTGTACGACGACCTGGATCACCGCATCGATGCGATCTGCGATGCCTGGGAGATCAGCTTAAAGTACGCAAAGCCCGCAGACCATAAGAACGAGATCGTGGCGCCGCTGTCGCGCGACAACGTGGCGGGCACCAATGACAATAAGTACCGCCTAGACTTTGAGGAGCGCTATCCCGGCGCCAAACCCGTCGAAGTGAACTAACGCCTTGTCGTTTCCGAGCCGGCAGTTAGGGACGTTCCTAAACTGCCGGCAGAAAAAGGAATGTCCCTAACTGCCGGTCAAAAAACGAGCGAGGATCATGGGACCCTCGCTCGTTTTTTGGGCAATGTTTCGACTGCGCCGTTACTTGTCGGCGGCTGCTTTCTTGGCAGTCGACTTCTTCGCGGTCGTCTTCTTGGCGGCAGTGGCTTTCTTAGCCGTCGTCTTCTTCGCAGTCGAGGTCTTCTTCGCCGCGCTCGCCTTGGTCGTGGTCTTGCGGCCGCGGGCGGGCTTCTTCTCCTTGGTCGGGCAGTCCATGTTCACGCAGATGCGCCACGGGCCGCGCGCGGTGTTGACCACCACGATGGGGGCGCCGCACTCGGGGCAGGTCTCGCCCGTCGCCTCGAGCTTGCCACGCGCCGGCAGCGGATAGCTCACGCCGCAGTCGTCATAGTTGGTGCAGCGGATAAAGCGCTTGCCGCTCTTCTCGCTCTTGTGTGCGATCAGGTCGCCATGGCGTCCTGCCTCGGCGCACACCCTGCACTCGCCCACCTTAAGGTCGGGCTCGTAGTTGGTGGGGCATGTGGGGTTCACGCAAATCTCGAAAGCCTTTTGGCGGAACGGCTGGCACTTAATGCGCGGGGCACCGCATTCGGGGCACACAGCAGCCTCGCCCTCGAGCGGGCTCACCTTGACGCCGCTCGGCACCGGATAGGTCACATCGCAGTCGGGCCAGCCCATGCAGCCGATAAAGCTGCCGCGGGTCTTGGTGCTCGTCTTCATAACCAAGTCCTTGCCGCACTTGGGGCAGGCGCCCACGCGCGCATCGGCCGTGACGGCGTCGCTGATAGCATCGCCCAGTTCCTGCGTATGCTTGAGCAGCTCGTCGAGCACACCGGCCAGCAGCGCGCGCGAGTGCGTCACGACATGCTCTTCGGTGTCCTCGCCGCGCTCCACGCGGGTCATGTCGCCGTCGAGCTCGCTGGTCATATCGGGGCTCGTGATGCGCGGGGCAAACTGCGACAGTGCATCGATGATGGCGATGCCCAGCTGGCTCGGCTCCACGGGATCGTTTTTGAGATAGCGCACGGCGTACAGGCGCTCGATGATGCTCGCGCGCGTGGACTTGGTGCCCAGGCCGCGCTTTTCCATCTCCTGCACGAGCTTGCCCTGGCTGTAGCGTGCGGGCGGCTCGGTCTGCTTGGCCTCGAGCTTAATGTCGAACACGTCGACCGCATCGCCCTGCTCCAGCGGCGGCATCTGCTCGTCGCGCTTGAGTCCATACGGATACGCCTCACGGAAACCCGGGGTCACGAGCGCATCGCCCGAAGCCACGAACGGCTCACCATTGACGTCGAGCTCGAGCTTGGTGTTCTCGATGGTCGCGGGACCCATGAGCGTTGCCAGGAAGCGACGGGCGATGAGGTCGTAGAGCTTGCGCTGGCCACCGTCGAGCGCGGACGGATCGCCCTCGCCCGTGGGATAGATAGGCGGGTGGTCGGTGGTCTCGACTTTGCCGCGCGTGGGCTTCATGGGGCCGGCGAGCACCTTTTTGCACACGGGCGCCAGCGCCGGGTTGATCTTTGCAAGGTCGCTCACCACGGCGCCCAGATCGAGCGTCGCAGGGTACACGGTATTGTCGACACGCGGGTAGCTGATGAGACCGGCCATGTAGAGGGACTCGGCGATGCGCATGGTACGCGCAGGTGAGATGCCCTCGGCTGCGGCGGCAGCCTGCAGCGAGGTGGTCGCAAACGGCGTGGGCGGCTGCTGCTTGCGCGAACGCTTGGTCACCGCGGCGACGGTTGCCGTCGCAACGCCGTCAACGTGGCCGTACGCCGCCTCAGCAGCATCCTTGTCGGTAAAGCGCGCCGTCTTGTGCGCAATCTTAAAGCGGTCGTCCTCGGCAGCACCCTGTGCGGCGCCCATGCCGCGGATCTGCCAATAGTCCTCGGGCACAAACGCCATGCGCTCGCGCTCGCGCTCGACCACCAGGGCAAGCGTCGGCGTCTGCACACGGCCGGCAGAGCGCACGTTACCAAAGCCGCCAAACTTGGCGAGCGTCAGGTAGCGCGTGAGCACCGCACCCCAAATGAGGTCGATGTGCTGGCGGCTCTCGCCGGCGTCGGCCAGATTCTGGTCGAGCGAGACGAGATTATCGAAGGCCTGCGTGATCTCGGCCTTGGTAAACGAAGAATACTGGGCGCGGGCGACCGGCAGGTCGGGCGCAACCTCGCGCACCTTGTTGAGGGCGTCCGAACCGATCAGCTCGCCCTCGCGATCGAAGTCCGTGGCGATGATGACACTGTCGGACTTCTTGGCGAGGTTCTTGAGCGAACGAATGAGTTCCTTCTCGGCCGGTAGCTTAATGACGGGCGCCCAGGTGAGGTAAGGCAGGCTCTCGAGTTTCCAGCCCTTGATTGAGATGCCATCGGCAAGAAACGGCTTGCGCTTGGTGTCGTAGGGCGGACGCGCCAGGCCATCGGGTATGTCGGCCGGCAGCATCTCGCCGTCCTCGGTGACCGAATACCAGCCCAGCTTTTTATCGAACAGCACGCTGTCGCAAAAATCGGGCGCTAGGATGTGACCGGCAAGGCCGATGGTCACGCACTCCTCGCCCTTCCACTCAAAACGGTAGATGGCGGTGTTGTACACCTTGTCCTTTTTGGGCTTGCCCGTGGACAGACGCTCGGCAATCTGACGCGCGGCGTCGTTTTTCTCGGCGATGATGAGCTTCAAAAGAGGCTCCTATCTCGTATCTCTGCGGCTACGCCCGCCCGTATGGCGGCCGACTTACGCCCTTGCTTGCTCAATCTGCCCGATGAGCCAATCGCACCAGGCATCCATGCCCTCGCCCTTGCGCGCGCTCACGGCAAACCGCGGCGCCTGCGGATTGAGGTCATCGAGTGTCTTAGTATACCTATCCATGTCAAAATCGAAAGCCGGGGCCACATCGACCTTGTTGAGCAGCTGCGCGCCGGCGTGCTGAAAGATGCCCGGGTACTTGATGGGCTTGTCGTCGCCTTCGGGCACCGAGAGAATCATGATGGACAGGTTTTCGCCCAGGTCAAAGTCGACTGGGCAGACCAGGTTACCCACGTTTTCGATAAAGATGACGTCGATGTTTTCCAGACCCACGGCCTGGTCGAACGCGTCAACGGCCTCCATGATCATGTTGCCCTCGAGGTGGCACAGGCCGCCCGTGTTGATCTGGATGGCAGGCATGCCGGCTTCCTTCATGGTGATGGCGTCGACGTCCGAGGCGATATCGCCTTCGATGACGGCGCAGCGCAAGCCGGCCTTGTCGCGCAGGCGCTCGTTGGTGCCCAGAATCGTTGTTGTCTTACCCGAGCCGGGGCTCGACAAGACGTTGATCACGTAGGTGTTTGTCTCATTAAATCGCTGACGCAGCTGATCTGCCAGGCGCTCGTTGCGCGACAGGATCGGCGACGCGATATCAATCGTTTTCTCG
Source organism: Methanobrevibacter smithii (assembly GCA_963634045.1). Taxonomy (GTDB): domain Bacteria; phylum Actinomycetota; class Coriobacteriia; order Coriobacteriales; family Coriobacteriaceae; genus Collinsella. The sequence continues at coordinate 1,219 of CAVHBE010000055.1, read as the reverse complement.
GCCATACTCGGCGCTCCTTACTTCTACCATTTATACCCCGTCCCCAGGTTGCTGGCGGGCTAATCGTCGGGGGTCTCGATCTCGATACTTGCGATGTCGAGTTCGCGGCCGTGCAGCAGACGCACGTTGGAGCCGCCACACTGGGGACAGCGACAATGGAAACGGTCGTGATCAAAGACCTCGCCGCAGTCCAGGCACTCGCTTTGTGGATGGACCTCCTCCACGGCAAGCTCGCAGCCGCGCGTGAGCGGGTCCTCGTCGCGAAACGTCTCCCAGGCAAAGTCGAGCGCCTCGCGCACGACCTCGGTCATATCCCCGATACGCAGCGTTACCAAAACGGCGCGCGAGGCCCCCGCCCCACGCGCCGCGCGAATCACTGTATCGAGTATGCCGTTGACAATGCCAACCTCGTGCATACCGATTTACTCCTCGTCGTCCTCATCGTCCGAGAACAGGTCCAGACGACTCACAAACAGGCCCTCCTTGCCCTCGCGCGCGGTAATGACCACACGGGCGATGGCGAGCGAAATCTCGTAGAGCGAGAGCAGGGCGCCATACATGAGACCCAGCGTAACGGGCGAGCCGTCGGGCGTGATCACAGCCGAACCCACGAGCAGGCCAACGTATACATAACGCCAGGCACCGCGGAAAGCAGCGTAGGACACGATGTGGAAGACGGACAGATAGAAGATGATGAGCGGCAGCTCAAACGCCACGCCAAAGCCGATCATAAAGAGCAGCTCCATGTTGACGTAGTTCTCCAGATCGGGCAGTGCCGTAGCGACGGCCGAGGTCTCGCCGATGAGCCACTCAAAGCCCGCAGGAATGATGATGAAGTAGCAGAAGATGGCACCCAGGAAGAACAGCACCGTCGAGGCGAGCACCGTGGGCACGACCCACTTGCGCTCGTTGGGGCGAAGCGCCGGCAGGAAAAACGCCAGAATCTGCCAGATGATCATGGGCGTGCACATGACCACGGCCATCTTGATGGCCAGCGAGAAGCGCAAGCCAAAGCCGCCGAGCGTGGTAGTGATGTAGAACTTACCGTCCGGCACAAAGGAGCGGATGGGATCTTCCAGGATGTCGAGCACCACAGGCGTGGCGAAATACAGCACGATAGCGGCGGCGAACACCGACACGACCACGATGGTCAGGCGGCGACGGAGCTCTCCCAGGTGATCGAAGAGCGGCATACGCGCAGGTCCGATAGGCATTACTC
>CAVHBE010000054.1:0-5027 GCA_963634045.1 Methanobrevibacter smithii | reverse complement strand
GAGCAGCCCGACGCGCAGGGCGGCACCGACCGTGTCATCTACGCCCCGCAGCTCGAAAACGGCGGCGGTGCGGGCGGCTTCTCCGCCGGCACCAAATGCGCCTACGACCTGGGCGCCCAGTGGTTCTGGGTGATGGACGACGACGTGCTCGTCATCCCCGAAGGCATCGAGTGTCTTGCCAAGTGGACCGACCGCTACGATGTCATCCAGGGTTCGCGCCTGGACTTTGACGGCGGCGCCTTCTTTTGGCAGTACCAGCTCATCCTTTCGCTCGGCATTCCCAACCCTGTCGCCAAGTGGGACCTGGGACCCGAGGGCCACCGCGCCATGAACCAGCTGTGCTTTGAGGGCGGCATGTTCTCGCGCCGCGTGGTCGACAAGATCGGCCTGCCCGATGCGCGCTTCTTCATCTACGGCGACGATGCCTGCTACGGCTACGTGGCCAGCCAGCACTTCCCCGCCGCCGTGGTTGCCGACGTGGTGCTCAAGCGCGCCCGCGCCGTCTCCAACTGGGATATCGCCGGCAAGCGCCAGCTCAACTCCACGAGCGACACCAACCGTTACTACATCATGCGCAACCGCGGCTTCCTCGCTCGCTACATGCAAATCTACGGCGACTATCACCCCGTGCTGTTCCGTCTGGGCAACGCCGCGACCTTCTGCAAGGAGTTCATTCGCCTGGCAGCCGTTGACAAGTGCTTTAAGACCGGCATTCCGGCGCTGCGCCGCGGCATGAAGGACGCCCGCAAGATCATCAAGGACCCCAACTGGAAGCCCATGCCGCCCATGAAGGCCACCAAGTAACGGAAGCCGGAAACATCTCAGCGCTTAAAGCCGCTGGCACACCGTAGCCACATGCTGCCCATCAAAACCGAACCCCCAGCGCATGCGACCCACGCCGGGGCGCGGTACACGGATTTCGTCGATGCCGCCGCGCTCTATGTCGAGTAGCGACTGCACGGCCAGCAATTCCAGGCCCAGCGCATCCACATCGGGGTCATACATCAAGTTAATCGTTATCAGCGGGCGCTCGTCCAGCATGCCAATCGTGTCTGCTACGTCAAACACAGCACCCGTAGGGAAAACTTGGATGTCCCAGCGACCCGCGCCACACTTTCGCCTCGAGGCAGGATTGGCATAGCCCGGCAAGCCAAAGCAGAGCCCCTGCAAGAGCAGATGATATAGCAGAGGCGTATCTGGGTCGGTCTTACCGATTCCCGCATCTCTCAGGATGCGGCTTAGCGCCCGCCTCACGGTATCCTCGTTCCCACGGCACAGCCCGTCGCGAAACGCATCAACGTCTCGAATGTCTTCGGCAGCGCACTCAAACCACTCAACAATCACTAGACGCAAGGCTTGGCGAAGCTCTTTATTGGGCAATCGCAAAGCACGGAGGCGATCGCCATGCTCTGGCTCCTCAGTCATATCCGTCGTCAGGAAACCTGACAGATACAGCGCCGTCCACAGGCCATCATCAGGCGAGACATCTGGCTCTGCAGTGCCCAAACAAAGCGGGACCTCAGCGCACCCATGGGCCTCGAGCAAATCAAATAAGACCGAAAGGCGGTCGAGATTCCACCCGGCAATTACCCTACTCAGGCAATCCGCATACCCATACAGATCGGCGCGCATAGGCGCCGTGCAGCCTCGGTCCAGAAAACCGATCACACGCGCTGGACTCGAGCAATAGGCCCTACCAAACCGATATCCCTCGAGCCATTCACGCGCATCATCAAGGTATTCCTCGTGCCCAGCATGATTCAAAAGAGCTTCGACCTCAGCATCCGAAAAACCGAAACATCGGTCACACCACGCCGACAGCGGCGTCGTCAGACAATACGAGCAGCCGCGCGAAGAAAGCGCCGCTTCAGCAGGGCCGGGACACTCCCCCATCAGACAAGCAAAGCGTAGCGAATGACCCGCGGCAGCAATGGCGTCAAACAGCACACGGTCAAGTAGTTCTGCCGGATCGGCGTCGGAAGCGTCCCTCGCGCTCGCACGGCGAGACCACGCCGCATCGTACCCATCAACGAGCAATACAACCTGCTCATCGCAGGCAATCTCCAGCAGCTCTATGAGCACACCGAGCACCGAGTCAACCTCGTCCGCGCTCGCCACGCCACGCGCGACGCGTTCGATGTGACGCACCTTATCTCGAGCTAAATCCGGAGCCTCCAAGAGCGCCAACAATCGAGCGCACTCGCCCGAAAGGGCATCGCGCACGGCGCCGGCAACAGCGGGGCCACGCCTCACAGCGCTAGAAAAGTCCAGCGATATCACCGGATAGCAAGCGTACTCATCCCGATAGCGCCCGCCGTCTGCATCCCAAATCTGAGCATCGGCAAACAAACGCTGACCAGCGCGACCGACCGCTGGACGCTCCAGAAAAGCCCTGAGCATCGACAAGTTCATGCTCTTGCCAAAACCCTCGGGTCGACAGCACACCACAACGGACGCGTCGCAGTCCAACACATCGGCAATAAACATGGTCTTGTCAACCAGCACGCAGCAACCAAGTGCCTCCGCATAGTCGTGTATGCCAATGGGCAAAACCGCATCGTCGGCACAGCCGATCAAGCGCACGCCAAAGCCAGCAGCACAATCAACATTTGCCTGTTCAGACACCAAAACGTTCCCCCTAAATCGCAGCACGATGCCAATTGTAATGACCGCATCGCATGTACCGATGTCGCCGCGCGAACATATCGGGCAACGGTAGCAACAAGAGGTATGAGGGGGCATAACTAATCGTTGCACAACAAAACGGGGCCCAATGCATTCGCACCGGACCCCGTCCCAACTCTTTAGTTATCTGGCAACCGAGAGGCTACTCCTCCGAGCCGTCCTCCCCAGAAGCTTTCTTCTGCTGATCGAGCTTATGCTTACCACTTACGATAGACGTAGCGCCCAGTGTGGCCAAGCTTGCACTGGCAAGGCTCGCCATAACGATAAGGTCGCCCGTCTTGGGCATGTTACCGCCAGATGACTTGGTCGTTGTAGTCGTCGTGGTTGTAGTGGTCACCGTCTTGGAGTCATTTTGCTCTTGGGCCTGGTTGTCAGCACCGCTCTTGTCGTCGTCTTCGGGCTGTTTCTTTTCGCCCTCGGTCTTGCTCTCGTCCTTCTTCTGAGCAGATTTGTCGTCCTTCTCCTCAGAGCTAGAACCCTTATCAGATTCGGTCTTCTCGGAAGCCTTGTCCTTGGAGTCGCCCTTTGCGGCCTCGGTCTTTTCCGTGGAAACCTGATCAGAGTTGTCCTTGTTCTGGGCCGAGCCGTTATTGACGCCAGCCATCAGCGAAGAACCCAGCGTAGAACCAAGCTGCTCGGAGAAAGAAGGCTTCTTGTCCGGCGAAGCAACGGGAGCGTCCGGCGCTTTATTCGAGTCGTCCTTGGAAGCATCGGAATCAGGGGTTGCGTCAGAGCCGGAGCTGTTGTTAGAGCCGGTGTCAACGAACGAATCGCTCGAGCCGGTAGATGAGTTAGAGGTGTCAGCGCCGGTCGAACCAGAAGCGTCGCTGTCCGTATTGCCGGCAGAGCTTGAAGGCGAATCGCCCGCAGCAGAGCCGTTCGAATTGGAGCCGTTCGAGGTAGAGCCGTCGTTGGTAGTGCCACCAGCAGAGCCATTACCGTCAGCATCGGTCGGGGGCGCATCCATCCTGTCATCGTTGGCATCGTCACTCGAGTCGTCATTCGAATCAGGTGTCGGCGAGGGCGCCGGTGTGGGCTCGGGCTGCACGGGCGTCGCGGCGGCAGCCTCGTCCTCAGCGATATAAACCAAGCAGTCCTTTAGCTCGTTGCAGTAGCGGTTCTTCCAGCCTTCATGATACTGGGGCTGGCTCGAATACTTGGTCGCCACGTTGTTGACCACGCTATTGGAGAGCGCCGTCACAAACTCGCGGTCGGACATATCGTTGGAAAGATTTGCCCAACGGAAGAAATCCCTGCAACCACCGGTGCCGCACATGTTGGTGATGCTCCACACCATGCCCTTGACGCAATCGGCGCGGCCGGAGATGTCAATGCCAAGAGCGCTCTTGAGCCACGCCTCGGTCACCGCATAGTACGAGTTGTACGCATAAGCGTCCTGAAGCGCCGAGAACTCGACAGGATCGGTGTTATAAGCGCCCTGGAAGGCCTCCTGCGCAATACGGCCCAGCTCGGTAAGTTGGCCGTTCTCGTACATGGCATTCCTCGCGTTGGAAATCTCGCCGCCGCGATCAATCGCATCCTTGAGCATGCTGTATTTTTCGGGGTTGTAGTTGTAGGCCTGCTTCATAAACGGAATGAGCGACCAACGACGGTCGAACTGGTAATAACCTAGCGCGTTATAGCCGTCACCGTACGAAAAGCCCTGGTTGTAGTTGCCATGGCTCTCGTACTTGGTAAAGTACTTTATCTCGGGAGTCACGTTGACAAACGAAACGCCCTGGACCGACCTCAGCACGCCCGAGAAGGACTGCTGGGTGTAAAGGCCCTTATCGATATCGGTGGCATCCGAGGCAACGCCCGGCGTGGGCTCCTCGGCAGCGGCGGGCGCGGGCGCGGTAACGGCGCCAAACGAAAGCGCCAGCGTCAGGCCCGCAACAATCGCGGAATGCTTGGGCTGCATAAGATCCTCCCTGCATTGGTATAGTTAAAGTGCAGTTTAAATAAGTATTGCAGCTCGCCCGTTGTTGCACAACAACCCCTCGGTAAACGGCAACAACCCTCCGCGAAATCTTAAGGAATTAAACAAACTGGTCGTCGGGCGCCAACAGAAGCTCGCCGTAACGCTCCATCAGCCCGTCCCTCAGCTGGCAGAATGCGGGGATATAGACGTTCAAGATGCGCTGAATCAAATCTTGAGCGAGCTTGTTGTCATAGATATGGACGTTCGTATTGCGGTCTCTGAGCATATCTAGCCAGGCTGCCTCATCAATAAAGTCGTAGAATCGGTACGACTCCTTCAAGATGGCGCGAGGAGACCCCGACGCGGCAAGCGTGGCGCCCTCATACTCGAGCAGACGCTTAAGAAGCTTCCAGCTCAGTTC
>CAVHBE010000053.1:0-2562 GCA_963634045.1 Methanobrevibacter smithii | reverse complement strand
GCTCTACCCGTATCAGATGGTTAAGGACCTACGCACGGGCGTGGAGACCAGCAATGTCGAGGCAGTTCTTGACGATGGCGACCTGGACCCGTTTGTTATTGGCTATCATCGCTGGGCGACCGGCAACGCCGATGCAGAAGGCTCGGAGGTCTAAAACATCGTGGCTTCAAGCCGATGCCAAGTCCAACGGTTGGACGGGTTTGTATCCAGAACAAACCCTGCGCAGGGGTGGTTTTTGTCCGGCGAATCGGTAGAATCGAATACAAGAAGAAGTTCAAAGCGCATCCGTTTGGGTGCGCTTTTTTGAGGGAGGCAGCATGGCATATCGTCTGGACATCAAGCGCATTCTTTCGATGAACTTCTTTCACGACCTGCCCCAGATCATGTTGGGGTGTGCCTTGGCCGCCATCGCGACCGACCTGTTTTTGATTCCCAACGGTCTTGCCGCCGGTGGCGTTACGGGCCTTGCGACTATTATCCAGGCGGTCGGCGCGGCGCGAGGCGTGTCGCTTCCCGTCGGTATCCAGACCATCGTGATGAATGCCTTGCTGCTGCTGGTCGTTATGCGCGAGGGCGGCATGTTCTACGTGGTGCAGACCGCGACGGGCTTTGTGCTTCTGGGCTTCTTTACCGATCTGTTCGCCCCGTTTGTAGCACCTCTGGCGGATGCGGACCTGATGCTTCCCGCTATGTGGGGCGGCATTATTACGGGCATCGGTTACGGCATGGTGTTGCGCGCCGGCGCCAACACTGGCGGCTCCGACACGATCGGCCAGATCATCTCGCGCAATACGTCACTCCCGGTGGGCTCCACCGTCATGGCGATCGACGTTGCTGTGTGCGCGCTGTCGGCCCCGGTCTTTTCGGTCGAAAACGCGCTGTATGCGGGTCTTTCGATGGTCATTAGCGGCTACGTGATCGATGCCGTGGTCGATGGTGGCAACAGGCGCCGTATGGTGCTCATCATCTCGGACAAGTTTCCCGATATCGCGGCCGACATCATGTATGGCTTGGGTCGCGGCTGCACCAAGTTTAAGGCGACCGGCATGTACTCGGGTGCCGAGAAGCCGGTGATCATGGTCATTGTGAGCCGTCGCGAGCTCAATACGCTCAAGACCATTGTGCGCGAGCGCGACCCGCGCGCCATCGTGACTGTGGCCGACGTTACGGAAACTTTCGGTGAGGGCTTCAAGGACATTAACGCGTAGGGCCGACTGCGTTCCGTCCAAAAGACGTTCACATTGATAAACCGTTTCATCAGCGGTTCTGCCTGCTCAATTGCTCAAATAATGATAAATACTCTGGTAAAGCTTCCAGTTTCCAGCATAATGAATGACGTACGTGCATCGCGGCTGGGTTGGGACGACCTTCTGTGCCGTGCGCATCTTGTCTAAAGAGGATGAAAGGAAGGCACAATGAGCGACGAAGAGCTCAAAAAGGTTGCCAACGAGGTAAGGAAGGGCATCGTCACCGGCGTGCACGCTGCCAAGTCCGGCCATCCGGGCGGTTCGCTCGGCGCTGCCGACATCATGACCTATCTGTACTTTGAGGAAATGAACGTCGACCCGGCCGACCCCCGCAAGGCCGACCGCGATCGCTTCGTGCTTTCCAAGGGTCACTGCGCGCCTGGTCTGTACGCCGTGCTCGCCGAGCGCGGATTCTTCCCCAAGGAGGATCTCGAGACGCTGCGCCACATCGGCAGCCACCTGCAGGGCCACCCCAACATGAACGACACCCCGGGCGTTGACATGTCCACCGGTTCGCTCGGCCAGGGCATCTCCGCCGCTGTGGGCATGGCCGTTGCCGCCAAGCACTGGGGCGACGACTATCGCACCTACGCCCTGCTGGGCGACGGCGAGAGCGAGGAGGGCCAGGTCTGGGAGGCCGCCATGTTTGCCGGCAACCAGCAGCTCGACAACCTCTGCGTGATCGTCGACCACAACGGCCTGCAGATCGACGGCCCCGTCGAGGAGGTCAACGACCCCATGCCGCTCGCCGACAAGTTTCGCGCCTTCAAGTTCCATGTGGTGGAGCTCGCCGACGGCAACGACTTCGACCAGATCCGCGCCGCCTTTGCCGAGGCCCGCGCTACCAAGGGTCAGCCGACCGCCATTATCGCCGAGACCATGAAGGGCAAGGGCGTCTCCTTTATGGAGAACCAGGTGGGCTGGCACGGTAAGGCCCCCAACGATGAACAGTTTGAGCAGGCCATGGCAGAGCTCACGGCCGCCGGAGAGGAGCTCTAGGATGGCAGACGTCAAGAAAATCGCCACGCGCGTAAGCTACGGCGAGGCCCTCGTTGAGCTCGCCAACGAGCACGATGACTTTGTGGTCCTCGACGCCGACCTGGCCGCCGCCACGCAGACCGGCAAGTTCAAGGCGGCCTGCCCCGACCGCTTCTTCGATGTGGGCATCGCCGAGAGCAACCTGATGGGTGTTGCCGCCGGTATCGCGACCACCGGCCGCGTTGCCTTCGCGAGCAGCTTTGCCATGTTCGCTGCTGGCCGCGCCTTTGAGCAGGTTCGCAACTCCATCGGCTATCCGCACCTTAACGTTAAGATC
>CAVHBE010000052.1:0-3771 GCA_963634045.1 Methanobrevibacter smithii | reverse complement strand
GATCTCGGCACTGCGCGCCGTGCTGTAGACCCACGCATCGCGGGCACTCGGATAAAAGTAGCCGTAGTAGTTATTGATGAGCGCCGAGATATAGCACTCGGGATCCTTTTTGAACATCTGAGCCCACACCTCAAAATAGGCCTTGATGTCATCCTGCGAGGCATACTCGTTAAAGCAATTTTTGACGGCGTCCGACTTATCCGGGTTGTAACGGCGGCCCAGGTTCTCGTACTTGAGCACGCGGTCGATCACGGCACGCTCTTCGTCGGTCACCAAGCCGTCGCAAGGAGCCTCCACGATGGTGCCGTCCTCCTTAACCGTGGGGTTGACGCCCGAGTTGAGGCCGTCGTGCTTTTGGACGAAACGAGCCGTTTGCTGGAACGGAATCGAGAGGATTTCGCGCTTGGAACCAGGCGTGATATCGTGCGCCGGCATAAAGACCTTGGTGAAGTACATATTAGAGGCAAGGCAGAGCGCGAGCACCGCAAGAACTCCCACCCAGCGGAAACGCGGGATGGCGCCTGAAGGCGCAGCACCAGTCTGCTTGGCTGCACGACGAGCCACATACACGTCCCATACGCAAAACGCCGCCGCGATTACGCATGCCGCCAGGGGAAACACCAGGCCGCCGTTGCGCAGAAACGTGGAACCCATGGCGCCCAGAGCGAGCAGCAGCCAGTCGTGGCGCGCAAAGAGCACGGGGGCTTTCTCGCCCGCTCGCTCGACATTGGCATCACGACGGGGCAAGCCACATGCCACGAGCTTGACGGTCTGTACCAGCAGCACCAAAAACGCGTCGGCAAAGAGCACGTCTTTGGTAAGCAACGCCGCGTAGTTAGAGAACATCGGCATAAACGCAAAGAACAGCAGGATCGCACCGCGAACTGGCAGGCTCACGCCCAGTTTGCGCAGCGACGAAATGGAATAGGCCATGCAGGCGGCCGTGATGACAAATTGAGCACAGGTGTAGATGGCAAGACCCGCGTTAGCGCTGTTGAACAGCGAAAGCCCCAGCTGAACGCACGAGCCGATAATGGCCGTGTGCACTACGGGATGATGCCCGTTGAGCAGCACGTTGGGGTTGAGTAGGCGCAGGTAGTCGCTCGTGCCGTTGGGATAGTTGAACCACTGGCGAATCTGCGCGCCCGTATCTCCCATAAAAAGGCCAGGCAGCGAAGCGATGAGCGTGGGCGCCCAGGCGATCATAAGCACCAGGAAGGGCCCGGCAAAGGGATGGACCGAGAGCACGGCGTGAGTCACACGCCATACGCGGCCAAAGTGCGCCTCGGAAAACGGAATGCGCCGAGAGCTCAGCCAATCTAGACACTCAAAGGCAAGGTAGAAGGCAACGACCGCCAAGAGCATCCAGCCCGCGCCGCCAATCCAGGCGCAGATGATGCGGGCTTTGTCGCCAAGGACGATCTCGGCCGAGTCGGTGAGATCGTAGCTGCGGCCGAACACCATGCAGATGGCAAAGAACAGCGACGGCAGAATGATCGATGGACGCCAGGTGTCGCCACGGCCAAAGAACACGTAGCGAAACGGCAAGGTGAGCAGGCAGGCAAGTGCAAGCAGCATGACCGCGTCGGTATGGCCGGCAAACGAGAGGAGCACCTCGTAGCACACGTACAGCATGCCCGAGGCTTTGGGGTCAATCGCCAAGACTGCGTTGCTCGACACCGGGGAGGGATCGATGGAAAACGCCGTGGTCGCCAACAGCGCGAGCAAAAATGCGATGAGCGTCTGCTTGGCGGGGTAGCGCTTAAACCAGACGATGCGGGCAGCGTCGCGCGCAGCCGTTGTGGAGAGATCGGAATCCTTCACAGTCCAAAGAGCCTTTCTAGAAACCTGCCAAAAAGGGACAGGTTTATTTTGGCAGGTTTTATCTGGGGAAACGTTACGGTTCTGTCATCGTTGTCCAGCGAACCACCACAAAGGTGCCTGTCCCCTTTGTGGCGGCTAGGCGTCGAGGTAGATGCGCTGGGGACGGTTGCGGCGGAGGGCAAAGATGATGAGCACCAGGCCCGCGATTACGAGCGGCAGGCTCAGCAGCTGGCCCATGGTGATGACGCCGCCAAGCAGATAGCCCAGCTGGGCATCGGGCACGCGCACAAACTCAATGAGGAAGCGGACGATGCCGTAACCCATCACAAACACGCCCATAAACGTGCCTTGGGGCAGTAGCGGCTTTTTGCGGCTGAGCACCTGCAGAATGCAAAAGAGCACGATGCCCTCAAGAAATGCCTCGTAGAGCTGGGAGGGATGACGTGGCATATCGCCCGCAGTCCCGCCAAAGACCACGCCCCATGGCAGATCGGTCGGTTTGCCCCACAGCTCTCCGTTCACGAAGTTGGCACAACGGCCCAGGCACAAGGCCAGCGGCGCGCCTATGACGGCAAGGTCTGCCAAAGTCCATGCATCGAGCTTGTACACGAGCACGCCGCCGATAACGCCGCCCACCAAACCGCCATGGAAGCTCATGCCGCCCTCGTTGGTGGCAAAGATCTCGAGCGGATGCGCCCAGTAGTAGCCGTCGCCGTAAAAGATGACGTAGAACAGGCGGGCGCCAATGATAAGGCCAAAGACCACGCCGACCACGACACTCGTCAGGTCGTCGACCGTAATGTCAAAACCCCAGCGACGCTGCGTGCGGTACATGACGACCGCCGTGAGCAGGGCACCGACCACGTAGGCCAGGCCGTACCAGTAGATGGTGATGGGGCCCGCCGAGATCGCGACGGGATCAAGCATATGGTAGAAGTCGTTGAGCATGTCGACCCTCCTACTCCCTACATACAAATGCGGCCGCGGGCCTTGCGCTCGCAGCCGCATATTTGGGCGTAACGTCTATGCGGAGTATGCCGTCCGCAGCTTTCGCATCTTAGAACGGCGCGTACTCGTCGTACAGGTCATCGGTCTCGCCGGAGGCATTGACCTGCTCGACACGCGTAACGCCGGGCACGTGCTCCTTGAGGATACGCTCGATGCCCATGGAAAGCGTCAGGGCGCTCATGGGACAACCGGCACAGGCGCCCTGAAGCTCCAGCTTGACGACGCCCTCGTCATCAACGCCTATATACTCCATGTCGCCGCCGTCGGCCTGTAGGTTGGGGCGAATCTCTTCAAGAACCTTCTTAAGCAGCTCTTCGTTAACAGCCACAGGGGCTCCTTTCTCACAATAACGCGGGCGCGCCCGCGGACAGAGCTATGTTACTACAGCCGTGTACCCGCTCACGAGCCGTCCATGCGCGCAGACGCGACTTTCACGAGTAGTCAATTTGGGACGGGGCTCTTTTGGCTGCCTTTTGTTGCCAGCTGGCGTTGCCACGCGCTACTGCTGAGCCCGCCCCTCGGTGCCGATGTGAACATCGACGATAACCTGGCGGTAGCTGATGCCACAGGAGTCGAGGATGCGGCGGCTGATGCGTCCGTCATCGGTGTCGGCGTACTTGTTGTCCAGGTAGACGACCTCGCCCACGCCCACCTGAGCCAAAATCTTGGCGCAGTCGTGGCACGGGAACAGCGTGACGTAGACCGTGGAACCCTCGAGGTCCTTGAGCGAGCCACGGTAGTTGAGCACGGCGTTGGCCTCGGCATGGACCACGTAGTTGTGCTTGTCCTGCAGCGGGTCGTCGCTCGTACCCCACGGGAAAAAGTCGTCGTTGAGCGCCGAGGGTGTACCGTTGTAGCCCACCGAAAGGATGCGGTGGTTGGTGCTGGCGATGCACGCACCAACCTGCGTATTGGGGTCCTTGCTGCGGCGCTGCGCGG
>CAVHBE010000051.1:11116-12460 GCA_963634045.1 Methanobrevibacter smithii | reverse complement strand
GAGTAACGTCTTAGCTGAGCGGACAAGGCAGCAATGGCAGCCTCGCCCGCTCAGCCCGCTCTTTTGACCGGCGGGAAACCCGCCTGAAATCTTTTTAAAAAAGATTTCCCCGCACACACTTTGCTGTGCTATAGTGCAGCGCAACAGCAACAAGGTGCGACCGCGCCACGGCATCATGAAAGGAGCCACCGACATGAAGAACACGATGAAGTCTCTCAACAACTGGTGGTGGCGTGATGCGAATACGATCGGTCGACAGTGAGTCCCTCACGCCTGCTTTTGCGCTCTAGGTGATTGGAAGGCCTCCGGTTTCGACCGGGGGCCTTTTTCTATCTCGAGCCCGATCGCATTCGCATCACGCGCCTCCGTTTTTCTCTTACACTCCCCTTTTTGAAAGGATTTTCACCATGTCTCAGAACACCACCGCCACCGCCCAGCCCCGCACCGTCCAGACCGCCGACCGCGGCAAACTCGATGTCCGTGCCCTCGTCCTGCTCGCCATCCTGCTCGCCGCCGGCTTCATCCTCAACTTCACCGTCGGCAAGGCAGTCTCGAGCATTTCGGGCGGTATGATCAGCCCCGAGTTCATCATCTCGGCCTTCTGCCTCACCATTCTGGTCGTTCGCCCCAACATCGGTCAGGCGCTCGTCATTGGCCTCATCTCGGCTGCCGTGATCCAGATCACCACCACTTCGCCGTTCGTCGATTTTGCCGCCGAGGGCATCGCCGCCATGCTCATGGCCGGCATCGTCAACGCCGCCGGCAAGAACGGTCAGGTCAAGCCCGCCATCGCCATTGTTGCAACCTTCCTGACCACCTTTGTCTCCGGCGTCATCTTCATGGTCATCAAGATGGCCATGCTCGGCGTGGTAGGCGAGCTCGCCGCCGCCATGCTGCCCGTCGTTGCCATGACCGCCGTCTTTAACGCCATTCTGGTCGGCGCCCTCTACCTGCCCATCCAGAAGGCCCTGAAGCTCAACTAACCCACAGTGAGCCATCGGTAAAGACTGTCCCAAACGACTAGCTTTTGGGGACGTTCTTAAACGACTGGTCATTTAAGAACGTCCCCAATGACTATGAAAGGTATCCATGGAAACGATCATCAACGTCGACGATGTCTCGTTCTCCTATGGCACGCAGACCGAGCAGGCGCTCAGCCACATCTCACTCAGCGTGAACAAGGGAGATTTCATCGGCATCATCGGGCCCTCGGGCGCCGGCAAGTCCACGCTTGCCGCCTGCCTGTCGGGCGCCGTGCCCCACCACTACACCGGCACGTTCTTTGGGTCCGTCATGGTCGACGGCCACGACACCTGCGAAGTCTCGCTCACCGACGTGTCGCAA
>CAVHBE010000051.1:8846-11106 GCA_963634045.1 Methanobrevibacter smithii | reverse complement strand
GTGCTACAGGATATCGACACGCAGATGGTCGCTTCGATCGTCGAGGACGAGATGCTCTTTGGCCTCGAGAACTTTGGCGTTCCCCACGACCAGATCGAGCAGCGCGTGAGCGAAACGCTCGAGAGCGTCGGCATCAGCGACCTGCGCGACCGCGAGATCGCCACGCTCTCGGGCGGACAGAAGCAAAAGGTAGCCATCGCCGCCATCCTCGCCATGCGCCCGCACGTCTTGGTTCTCGACGAGCCCACCGCGGCACTCGACCCCGCCAGCTCCACGTTGGTCTTCGAGACGCTGCGTGAGGCAAACCGCGCACTTGGAATCACCATCGTCGTCGTTGAGCAAAAGGTCGCCCTGCTCTCGGAGTACTGCAACCGCGTGCTCGTGCTCAACCATGGCGAAATTGCGCTGCAGGGCGAGCCACACGAGGTCTTCGCGCATACCGACGAGCTCCGTGCCATCGGCGTCGACTGCCCTCGCGTCACGCGTATCTTCAATAGCCTCGAGGCCGATGGCATGGTAAGCGGTACCCCCTGCTTGGATGTCGATGAGGCCGAGCGCCTGATTTCGGGCATCGTCGACCCCGCACGCGCGGCTATCGAAGCCCAGGCGCCCGCCGGTTCCCCGCATGCACCGTCGTTGCGCCCTCATGCCAAGGACGCCGAACCCGTACTCACCTTCGACCATGTTGAGTTTGCCTATCCCAATGGCGGCGCCGCCGTACACGACCTTAGCCTGACGCTCTATCCTGGCGAGCTCGTGGGCATCGTCGGCCAAAACGGCGCCGGCAAGACCACGCTCACCAAACTGCTCACAGGCCTGCTTAAGCCCGCCTCGGGCAGCGTGCGCGTCACGGGACTGGATACCGCAGCCGTTCCCACGAGCCGCATCGCTCGCGAGGTCGCGACCCTCTTCCAAAACCCCGACCGCCAGATCTGCAAGGACACCGTGCTCGACGAGGTCGCCTTTGGCCTGGAGCTTACCGGCATCGACCGTGCCGAGGCGCTGCGTCGCGCCCAGCTCGTCATCGACCGCTTTGGCTTGCCGGCCGACGAGGCGCCCTTCTCGCTCTCGCGCGGTCAGCGACAAATGGTGGCGCTTGCCTCCGTCGTAGTGGTTGAGCCCAAGATCGTCGTGCTCGACGAGCCCACGAGCGGCCTTGATTACCGCGAGTGCATGACCGTCATGGAAACGGTGCGTACCATGGCCGAGCGCGGTTGCGCCGTTATCATGGTCTGCCACGATATGGAAGTCGTCTCCGACTTTGCCGAGCGCATTGTGGTAATGGCCGACGGTCGCATCCTCGACCGCGGCCGCACGCACGAGCTATTCTCGAACATCGATCTCATGCGGCGTGCCTACGTGGAGCCTCCCCAGGTTATTGAACTCTCGCGCCGTCTGGCATCTTCCGTCTCGCCCGCTTTTGCGCAGGTGAGCGAGGTCACCGATGTCGTTCGAATTGCCAAGGAGATGGTCCACCGTGGTTAACGTCATCGACTACATGCCGGGCGATACGCTGCTGCATCGCCTGAATCCCGTCGTCAAACTGGGCCTCGCCGCCGCCATCATCGTCGGCATCTTCTTGTCCGACACCTACGTGGCGCTGCTGGGCTTTTTGGCACTCACCCTTGCGCTGGGTGCCTATGCCGGCGTCGTCGACCGTCTGTTCTCGCTGCTCAAGTTGCTGATTCCGCTCGCGCTTATCATGCTGGTGCTCCAGCTGGCCTTTATGCGCGATGGCAACGTGGTGTGGGGCTTTATCACCGACACGGGTCTCATCACAGGATCGAAGGCCTGTCTGCGCCTGCTGGGTGTGGCGTTACCACTCATCCTCATGCTCATGGTGACCAAGCTCAACGACCTTGCCAACGCCTGCGTCGAGGTGCTGCACGTGCCGTATCGCTATGCCTTCACCTTTACCACGGCGCTGCGCTTCGTGCCGGTGTTTGGTCAGGAGATGAACGCCATCATGGAGGCGCAGACCGCACGCGGCGTCGAGTACGACACCAAGAACCCCATTAAGAAGCTTAAGCTCATGCTGCCACTGTGCGTGCCGCTGCTCATCTCAAGCGTGGGCAAGACCGATGCCACAGCCTTGGCGGCAGAACAACGCGGCTTCTATCTGCGTACGCGCGCCAGCTCGTACAAGCGCTACCCCATCAAGGGCCTAGACATCGCCGTGCTCATCGTCAGCATCGCCCTCATCGCCATCGGCTTCCTGTTCTAGTTCACCACCGACAGCAACCGCCCAACGCAAAAGGCC
>CAVHBE010000051.1:0-8836 GCA_963634045.1 Methanobrevibacter smithii | reverse complement strand
ACCTGTCCCTTTTTGGCAGATCGGAAGCTAGAGGCGGTAGGGAGCACCGCAACGGATGATGGATTCGCGCACCAGGACGTCCATGGCGTCGAGGGTGATCTCGGGCATCTCTCGGTACTTCTGCAGCACCGAGAGCTCGGTGCAGGCCAGAATGACGCGGTCGCAGCCGCTACGGGCGAACTCCCACATCACGCGGTCGAACTTATCCATATCGGGCTCACGTCCGGCCTTCACATCATCGTAGATAAGCGACATCACATCGTTCTGACGTTTCTCGCTGGGATAGACGACCTCAACACCCGCAGCCTTACATTCGCGGCCGTAGACGCCCGCGCCCACGGTGCCATCGGTGCCCATGATGCCGATCTTATGCACCGGCTCGGCCGGCATACTCAGGTTGGGGTCGAACTCGCACTCCCCCATCACCGCACCGGCCAGAGCATAGCGCACCGACTCACGCGGCATGTGGATAATCGGCACCTTCGTAAACGACTGGATCTGGTCATAGAAGTAGTGTGACGTGTTGCAGGGAATGGCAATGTGTGCACAGCCCAGCGACTCGAGTGCCTGGGCGCACTCTTTCATGGTCGCCAGCAGTTTGGCATGCTCGCCGGTCTTAATGGCCAGCGTGCGGTCGGGCATGGTCGACTTGGAGAGTACCACCATGTCGATATGTTCCTGATCGCAGGCAGCAGCCGTATGACGCACCACC
This sequence comes from Methanobrevibacter smithii, assembly GCA_963634045.1. Classification (GTDB taxonomy): domain Bacteria; phylum Actinomycetota; class Coriobacteriia; order Coriobacteriales; family Coriobacteriaceae; genus Collinsella. Next base: position 8,124 of record CAVHBE010000051.1, on the reverse strand, counting down.
TGGTCGTAGTAATACGACGTGGCCTCGGCGCCCATGCCGCCGATAACTCCCAGCTTTTCCATCGCCGCCTCCTTGGTGACGCTTGCGCAATTGCGCGTATCATACCCGCGCCCGCCCGATGCAAACCGGACGGGCGCCGCGCTCATCTACTTGTAATACGTCTTGAACAGCTTAAAGTGGCGCAGCTTGGTGTGCCACATGCGCAGCCAGCGGTTAAAGACAAAGTCGCCCTTCATAAACGAAGGGTCGGCGCCCTTGCCTTCCTTGTCCAGGCGATGCACCTTAGCGCGCAGCTCGGGATCCTTGACGTACTTGTCGACGACGCCCATGGGGACGACCATCCACAGGGCCTCGTCCTGAGCCGTCACAAACTCCGGCTCAAACGGACGGTTGAACACATACTCGTCCACCACATACTTGGCAACGTTAAAGCCGCTGTTGGTAACGTAGTAGTTGCTGCGGCCCTGGCGCGTGTTGAAATCGAAGAACTTAAACGAGCCGTCGCGCTCGTCGTACTTTACGTCAAAGTTGGAATAGCCCACAAAGTGAAGGTCCTCGAGCAACTTGCGCACGCCGCCCATGAGCTCGTCGTTGGGCTCGGTAATGATACAGGCATGGTTGCCGACACCGTGGGGCTGATGCTCCTCGAGCAGCACATGGCCCAGGCACATCATGCGGACCTTACCGTTGCGGTCGGAATAGCTGGTGAGCACGCGCATGTACTCGTCGTTGCCGGGCACGCGATCCTGCAAGATCAGGTCGTCGGTGTAGCCGCTGGCATACGAGTCGCGAATGACCTGTTCCAGCTCGGCGCGGTCGGCAATCTCATAGGCCTTCTTCTGGCCCTCGAACTCATGCTGCCACCACATGATGCCGTCAGAAGGCTTCAGAATCATCGGGTAAGGAAAATCGATCTGGTCGAGCACTTCGGCAGGCGCCTCACCCTGAGCATTGAGCATCGCCTTGGTAAAGGTAAACGTGTGCGGATAGGGCACGCCATGCTTCTCGCACAGCTCGTAGAAGATCTCCTTCTTCTGGCACTGCTCGAGCATGCTGTAGGGCGCGTAGGGAGCGACGATGTTATCCGCCAGCTCATGAGCATCCTTGGCTTGAGCCACGAGAGCGACATAGTTGTCGCCACAGCCCACAAGGACAATCGTCTTATCGGCATGCGCTTGGGCAATGCCGTTGACGGTTTTGAGCATCACGGGCATGGTGTCGATATCCACGTTGGGCGTGTAGTCGATAATCTGACTGCGATACGCGGGACCCGTCTGATACTTGCCAAAGACCAGACTCTTGACCTGGTACTCCTCGTAGAAGGCGCGCGCCACCGAATAGGCGTTGATGTCGCCACCGAGCAGCACGGGAATGAACTCGCGCTCTGTAAATTGCAATGCCATGGAAACTTCCTATCATGAACTGCCCACACAACGGGCGGTCTTTGCGCAACTGATTTATTCTAGCGTGCCAAGCCGCCGGCGCCCAAAGCTCCACCGTATCTATGGCAATCGACGTAATCGTCCAGCACGAAGACGGCGCTCACCGTTGTATGACAATGGGCAATGAACCTACCATTGTTGTAGGATTCATCGTATTGACATCCTCAAACGAAAGGCGCACACGTGCCCCAAGACCATCCGACCGATAATCCCATCCTCAATGCCGCAAAGCGTGAGCTGGCGGAACGCGCACAAACGGCCGTTCCCCTGTGCACGGCAAACGACGCCTACAACGGACCCGCCCGCATCGTCTCGATCAACACGTCGGCACACAAGGGCACGCGCAAGTCGCCCGTCGCCGACGGGCACGACACCGTTATAGGGCAATTTGGCCTCGCCTCCGACGCACACGCCGGGCATTGGCACCGCCAGGTTTCCTTTTTAGCTGCAGAGTCTATCCAGACGGCGCAGGCGCGCGGGTTCGATGTGCACGAGGGCGACTTTGGCGAGAACTTCACAACCCGGGGCATCAACCTGCTCTCGCTCCCCTTGGGCACACAGCTCAAGCTTGGCAGCGAGGTGCTTGTCGAAATCAGCCAAATCGGCAAGGTCTGCCACGCACGCTGTGCCATCTACTATCTCGCCGGCGACTGCATCTTTCCCCACGAGGGCGTTTTTGGCGTGGTACTAAAGGGCGGAGAGGTCTACGCCGGCGACGATATCCAGGTAATCAAACTCGGCGACGGCACCTGTTCGTTCACCCCCGCCGAGGCCCTCGAAGAGATTGAGCAGGCTCGCCAGAAGGGCACGCTGTAGTTATAAAACCCCACGTTGAGATGGCTTTTACAGCCCAAAACTCCTCTCAAACAGAGCTCTGTAACGTTAAAGTTGAACTCTATGGTTTCTCAACAATTCATCATAACTGCAGGTCAAAGCCAAAGCCTCAAGTTCAACTTGACCCTTTGGAACCTTTAAGGTTCAAGTTGAGGTCGAAAGCAGTAGTAGAATACCGTTCGAACCATAACCTACGATTGATTGCAGAGGGACTGGATGCAGCATTCGAATCATCGCACCGCAGCGCTCATTGCGTCGAAGCCGGCTCGTATCATCACGAGCGCCGCGCTCGCCGTTGCGCTGACGGCCACGCCGATGCTCTCCCCCGTTGCGGCGTATGCCGCCTCGCAGGCAACGCAGGACCAGCTTTCCGCAGCCCAGCAGAAGATCGAAGCCGCCACGAGCGCCTACAACGACGCCCGTACCAAACTCGATGACCTGCAAAAGCAGATTGACTCCAATGAGGCAAGCATCGAAGAAATCGAGACTAAGCTTCCCGATCAGCAGGCCAAGGCAAGCTCCGCCATGCGCGATCTGTACAAGTATCAGAAGGGCACCAATCCCATCGTGAGCTTCCTGGTCAACGCGCAGAGCCTGGGTGAGTTCATCACGACCTGCAAATACACCAACCAGATCACGAGCTCGAGCGTCGACGAGATCGAAGAGCTCAATAACATGCAGACCGAACTCGAGCAGAACAAGGCTGAGCTCCAGCAGGCCAAGTCTCAGCTTGAGGCAGAGCAGAAAAACGCCGAGGATGCGCTGGCGCAGGCCCAGCAGCTCCGCAGCGAGGCTCAGGCAAAAGCCGAGCAGGAAAATGCCGCCGAGCTTGCCAAGCTTGAGGCCGATAAGGCCGCTGCCGCCGAGAAGCTCTCGGGCGAGGGCGTAAGCGGCAGCAATTCCAGCAGCCAGGCCACCAACACCAACACCACCATCGACACCACGCCGAACAACTCGAACAGCGGCAACTCCGATTACGATTCGTTCATTAATGAGTGGACGAGCCGCATTGACAATTATCTCGCCGGCTCCCCCATGGCAGGCCAGGGGTATAACTTTGCCGTCGCCGCTTGGAATACCGGTGTCGACCCCCGTTGGTCCCCCGCCATCGCCTGCATCGAGAGCACCAAGGGTGCTTATTGCGCCAATTCTTACAACGCCTGGGGCTGGAGTGCCCGTGGCGGCGGTTGGCGCAGCTTTGGCAGCTGGAGCGAGGGCATCTCCGCCCACGTTGCCTATCTGGGCGCCAACTACGGCTCCACCCTTACCCCGGCAGCGGCCAAAAAGTACTGCCCGCCCACGTGGCAGGACTGGTACAACAAAGTCGCCGCTCAGATGAACCGCATCTAAGTGCAACTGCAAAGGGCCCCAATGGGGTCCTTTTCTTTTAGGTAGCGGAGGTATCGACGACGCCGGTCGCATTGGCAACCGCGACTATGACAATCATGCATAGGAGCAGCACACCCAATGCCTTGAGCCAGAGTTTCGCGAGTTTCTTGCCGCGATAGCTGTCGAGCAGTGCGAATCGCCGACGAAGACGGCGCTTATCGAGCAGTGCGAAATGCATAAGCACCATAAGGCCATCGACAAAGAAAAAATACTCGATTATGAGAAGCCACGTCGGGTAGCTTTGGTTTGCTCCGGTGGGGTGAAAGACGGCAAAGTGACTTCCAGCAAAGAACACAAGCAGCGAGAAGCAGACGAGCGTATTCCAAATGCGGCCCAGAGACTCCGGAACGCGAGAGAGCAGGCCGCATGCAGCGGAGGCGGCAGGGTCAGGAGGCCCTGCGGGGTTCTGGAGCCCTTGGGGCGTCAACACCGTCTCCGAGGCCGGAGTTCGGACAGGCGGCGCAGGAGGCCGCACGGGGCGACTCAGATCGTATGCCGCGCGCGTCGCCCGTCCCAACGCTTCCGCACTCGCAAAACGCTTGGCCGGGTCGAGCGCCATCGACATGCAGACGGCATCGGCAAGTGGAGTGGGAATGCCGCGCGCCTCGCATTGCTCGCGCATGTCGAGCCCTGGCTTAGGGTCGACTCCCGTCAAGCAGAAGAACAACAGGGCGCCAAGTGCGTAGACGTCGCTTCGCACGCTCGTCTGCCCAAACCCATACTGCTCGGGCGGCGCATAGGGTCGCGTGCCAAACTTGACGGTGTCGGCATCGGCGCCATCGTGCCATACGCGCGCGATCCCCAGGTCGATAATCACCAGCGATGAAAACGTCAGGCCGTCATCAGGCGTATAGTTGGCACCTGTCACGATGATATTCGACGGCTTGAGGTCACGATGGATCACCGGCGCCGACGTCTCCCCCGCCATTGCAAAACCGGCATGGAGCTCGCCCACGGCGTCGCAAAGGACAGGATACAATTCACGCGCATAATCGGGGGTGGCTCCCAGACGGTCCACCAGCGCCCCGAGCGTCTCCCCTTCGATGTATTCCATAACCACGTTGAGCTCGTCGCCCACACGACGACAATCGACGATTCTGGGCAGGTGCTCAAAACGCCTGCCTGCCCGCTGAACGGCAAACAGACGCTCGTATGCCCCGCCGATTTGAGCCGAAGCATCGATGCGTTTACGGACAAAGGGGCCGAGCGAGCCACCGCCGGTTCCTTCAAAGTACACGAGCTCGGTTGTTTCAACGGTCGAGCGCTTAAGTACACGCTCCACGCGATAGCTGTCGTCGCAATCGAGCGACGCCAGGTGCTCGGCAAGCGCTGCGGTCAGCTCGTCATCGGAATATGTTGGGGTCTGAGTATCCATAGCCTCCATCATAGCGCAGGGCGCAGACACCCCATGGCATCCGCGCCCCGTTCGTTTGCATCGTTGTTCGGCAGCTCCGCCGGCTCAGATATCAGCCGCTAACTCACCGTCTCCTCGCCAAAGCGATACAGCTCCTCGTTGACCTTTTGGAGGCTGCACCCGCGATCGATGCAAAAAATGATAATCGCATCGCGGCGGTCCTTGCAGTTAAGGACGCTTACCCCGGCAGCCGTCAGCGCACGGTTGGTTTCTTTGAGCGTCAGCGCCATCGCAAAGGCAATCTGCAGCACCTTATTGCGGCTCGGATGCCGCGCACCGGTAAAGATCTGATAGCCAAAGGTCTCATTGAGATCGGCCATACGAACCACGCGCGAGCGCTCCAAGCCCTTTTCCTGCAGTAGCTGCTTCAGGTAGTTCGAAAGCGACGGGGCGGCAAAGTCGTGTTCTTTGATATAGCCATCGATGTTTGGCGCGTCGAGAAGCTCATTGAGCAACTCGTCAGTCAGCTTTTTATCGGGCATACGACTTCACCTCCCATACGGCGCAACGGTAGCGACATGCTAGGCCAACACCCAGCTTGCAGTGGTAGACTTATCAAACATGTTGGCAAAATACAGTGCCTTCTTGATATCGCCATCAAAGTAGATATTGCCCGCCACAGAGCCACCAGCGGCAAGGGTACCAGACTGCAGCTCATCGGAGCCCTCGCTGTAGTAACCCTGATTCTGCTGAGCGCCGTTGGCGTCCTCGCCCTTCCAGTCGTAGATGTTGTAATCTGCGCCCTCATCACCATTGTTGACGTACGTGACGTGAATGCCCGTCATGGTCGAACCGTCATAATTTGTGAGGCCGGGCTGGACGGAATCGACAACGACGGAAAGACCGGCAGCCGTGGTCACCGTCGCACCAACCGCCAGGTCAGTCGTAGACTGCTCTTCCTTCTTCGCCTCTTCCTTCTTGTCGCCATCGCCAGCGTCCTCGGTGACGGTCGCCTTATCGCTACCACAACCGGTAAGAAGACCGGCAGTCCCCAAGGCGACGGTGGCGAATGCGTCCAGTGCAGCGCGACGGCTCAGCAGCACTTCGTTTTCAAGCTTTTTCATCATGCATCCTTCCTACGATCCGGCTACCGTGCCGGTACACAGCACATCGTAGGAAGGATTGAACTTGAATTCATTAGCTGAGAGCTAAGGCTGCGGTAAACGACCAATGCAGTTATCCAAACGCCGAGCAAACGCACTGCGCGCGACCGTCTGCTGGCAGTGCATCAACCCACCGTGACGGATTCCCCGGTAAAGGCACTGATCATCAACAGGACAAAGAAAACAAGGTAGCTGGCACTCAGCAGGTACGCAATGATCAGAAAGACGACCCAGCCGACATTGGTTTTACCGTCGGCACGGCGTTGCTCGCGATTGCGGCAGAGCCAAATCGTCACGCCGATGGCAGTGATAAACAGCACGAGCGCCGCCGCGGCAAGCCCGGCAAGCGCAAACATCACGCCAACGCTCACAGCAATAACCGGAAGCAGCAGCAAACCGCACCCGCATCCACCCGGACTATATACGGCAGACTGTCGGCGTCGCCTCATCGCCGCGCCACCCCCATCATCTTTGAGCACTACAGTGCGATGGCCTGCTGAACAGGAACGATCTTGTCGAGTTCCGGTTCGATCCGCCTTTTCTCGGCCTCAAGGTCAAACGCCACCTGAGCGCGCAGCCAATAACCATCCGTCAGGCCAAAATAACGGCAAAGACGGAGGTCGGTGTCGGCCGTCACGCGACGTTTTCCCAAGACAATCTGCCCGATACGCTGAGCCGGAATCCCAGTCTCTTTCGCAAGGCGATATTGAGAAATGCCCATGGGAACAAGAAACTCCTCTTTGAGAAGCTCACCAGGAGTCACCGGCGACAGCAAATCGGCCGAAGTCTCATCACTTGTGATAATCGACGATTTCGACATTCCAAGCCATCTCCTGTCTCCACTCAAAACAGACCCGATAGCGCTCGTTAACACGGATGCTATATTGACCGGCACGATCGCCCTTCAAAACTTCCAGGCGGTTGCCCGGTGGAACGCGAAGATCATCAAGCGAAGCACAAACCTGCAGTTGGCGAATCTTCCTCAACGCAACACGCTCAAAGGGCACGAACCTCCTGACCCGCACACCCATGGCAAAGCGTTCGGTATCCTCATCTTTATACGATGCAATCATAGTATCGCCTTACGTTAGTAACGTCAAACGTTTCTATAGACTTACATCTCTATTATATCGTACGTTTGTTCGTGTTTTCTAGAACAAATAGTCCTTCACGCCTTAGTCAAGCGAAAGTAATCGTTTGTAGACATCGAGGCCTTTGAGTAGGATTTCCTCGTCGAAGAGCATGCTATCGGTATGCAGAGCGCTTGTTGCATAGGCGGGACAGCCATCCGAATCACTCGGGTTGTCTTGGTCCTCTGGCATACCCGTGCCCAGCAGGAAAAACACGCCCGGCAGATGGCGTTGATAGAACGCGAAATCCTCGGCGATCAGCAGCGGTTCCTCCACAAGCTGCAGCCCGGGCAAGGCAGGCGCGACGCTGGCAAACAGCTCGGGGTCGTTATCGACTGGCGGATAGCCCTCGGCAAAATCGAGATCGTACGTACAGCCTGTTGCGGCACAGGCATCGTCCAGCACGCGGCGCACGCCTTCGCGCGCCCGGTCGAACATGTCGTCCGTAAACACACGCAGGCTGCCGGCAACATGGGCCTCCCCCGCCACCGCATTGCAGACGGTACCGGCCTGCAGCAGGCCGAACTTACCAATGCAGGGTTCATCGGCACCCAACTCGTCCATCAGTTCGCGCTCGGCAACCAAGAACTTGGCAGCCGCCAGCGCCGCATCGTGCGACTCCTCGACCGGAACGCCATAGGTCTTAGCGATATGGATGCTCGTCCCGTGAATATGAATGTGTGTCTCACTCGAACGCGCCAGCAACGGACCGGGGCAGCTCGCCAACGTGCCGGCGGGCAGATCGGGCCACACGTGGAAGCCGAAGATGCGATCCGCCCCGTAGCGCTCGAACACGCCGCTCTCGCATACCG
>CAVHBE010000050.1:4453-8058 GCA_963634045.1 Methanobrevibacter smithii | reverse complement strand
CGCCTACGAAGACCGGGCACTCGGCGACGGTCAGCAGCGCTTGCGTAATGGCGGGCTGCGGCGTGAAAGGGTAGACCGCAAAGACGGCATCGGCGTTGGAGTTGCGGATGACAGCAACGTCGGTGGTGTAAATGAGCGACTTGATGCGTCGGCCGAAGAGCGTAAAGCCGCTGGCCTCCTCGATCTCGTCTGGCATGCGAAGGGCCGCCTTGCGCAAACGTCCGTCGATGGGCAGTGGCTCCATGGGGAGCAGTCCGTTGGGGGTCACGGCTACCTGGGGCTCGGTGAACTCGTCTGCGAGCTCGACCTCGGAGAAATCGACCGAGGCGACGATGTCCTCGTGAACCTCGGCGGGAACATCGATGGGGGCCTGGTCGTTAGTCGCGGCAGGCGCGTCGAAGGAACTGGTGCCGACAAAGGCGTCGACGCGCTCGTTCAAATCGTTGAGAGTATCCATGGGGGCTCGATTCTATGCGATGGTGGCCGGCGGGGTGCCGACAGCGTTGTGCTTGCTAAATCGTTTGACGAGTTGATTTTTCCCCGCCGCGCCATCCGTTAGACCGAAGGGCCGGCGAACGTGAAGGAGCTGTGGTGGCGGGTATTGAGGTGCTATCTTGAATGTTCCGTTTAAAAGAGAGGTGACGCGGTATGGAATTCACAGCAATGTTGGGCTCGATTGGCCTGTGTGTGGGCGCAATCGTTGCCGCCGCAGTCATCTACTTGGTGGTCACCGCCATTAAGGGCAAAAGAGCCGAGCGCAAGGAACGCGAGGCGCTTAAGCAGCACCGTGACCAGCAGGACAAGCGCGCACGGAGATAGTTTGTTGAGTTTTGAATCCGTGCGCTAGCTGCGTTTTCGGATCAGGGCAATGTAGAAGCCCTCAAAGTCGCGGCTGGGCGGAATGGTCAGCGTGCCGGGCATACCGTTTGCGATGGACGAGACGTGGCCGGCGGCGATGGCCTCGGTGAGGGCGTTGCTCTCGACGCGGGGCTCTTCGCCAGCTTCCTGAGCACGGCGCGTTTCACTTTCGCTCGGCGTGCCGTCGAGGGGGATAAGCTCGCAGTCCATGTGCTTGTCGAGGGCCTCTTGCAGGGCGTCCTCGTTTTCCTGCGGCAAGATCGAACAAGTCGAATAGACGAGCGTGCCGCCCGGTTTGAGGGCTCCCATGGCGCGGTCCAGAAGTGCTCGCTGCGAGCGGGCACACTTGCCGAGCAACTGCTCGGTGAGGCCGCGCAGACTCTTTTCGTTGCCGCTGATGACGGTGCCCGTGCCGGTGCAGGGGGCGTCGAGCAGGATGCGGTCAAAGCGGAAGAACTCGTCGAGCTCGCGTGCGTCGATGCGCATGACGGGCACGTTTTTTGCGCCTTGGCGGTGGAGGTTGGCTTCGAGCTTCTCGGCGCGGGGAATGCTCATCTCGCAGGCCGTGAGGTGTGCCTGGCCCTGGGTGAGGGCGGCGATCTGCGTCGTCTTGCCACCGGGGGCCGCGCACATGTCCAGGATGTCCTCGCCGGTCTGAGCGCCCAGGACCAACGGCGGCATCATGGACGACAAGCTCTGCAGATAGATTTTGCCGTCGCGGTAGATGTCGAGGTCCCACAGGTCGGAAACCTGGGCCTCGGGCAGGATGAAGGCATCCCGGTACCAGGTAACGGTTTGGTGGGCGATGCCGGCCTCGTCGAGTGCAGCGATGATGTCCCCGGCGGTCGCCTTGAGCGTGTTGGCGCGCAGTGTGACTGGGCGTGTGGCCGCGGCGCCAAAGCCTTCGATCATGAGCTCGGCATCGGCGGGGGCATAGGCGCCGGCGACCGTGTCGACCATAAAGCGCGGCAGGTCGGCGGCGCAGGGAAGGGCGGCAAGCTGGTCGGAAAGCTCGGTAGCGGCAAACTGCCTGAGCTTGAGCTCGGCCTTAACCTGCTTTTTCTGCTTACGACGACGCGGCTTGGACATCCGTCTTTCCTTCCCATTCCATTAAAAGTAGTCAATTTGGGACGGGGCTATTTTAGCTACCCGTCCGTTTCGGCAGGCGTTGCAGTTAAATTTGGGACGGGGTAGCTAAAATAGCCCCGTCCCAAATTGACTACTCTGCCTTGGCGTTGGCCTAGTACTGGCTCTCGTGCTTGCTGAAGAAGTCGAAGCGCGGGGGCAGCGGCTTCACGCGGTGCTCGCCGGGCTTCTCGCCCAGGCTCTCCACAAACTCGTCCGTGGAGGCAAAGATGTTATCCCAGCTAAAGAAGGCGACCGGGTCGACGTCGAAGTACTCGCAGATGAGCTCGCAGCCGGCCGGGACGATGCCGTGCATGAGCACGGTCGCCACGCGCAGCTCGGTAAAGGCGTCGACGAGGGCCTGCGTCATGGCGGCGTTGGCCTCGCTATCCTCGAGCTTGTTGGCGGCCTTGGAGGCGTCGCTCCAGCGCTTGTTGGCGGCACGCAGGTAGTCGTCGCACACGGCGAGCGCGCGGTGCGTCTCGAACTTGTACATGGCCTGCTCAAAGGCAAGGGCGGCCTGCTCGGCAGCCTCGACAACGGCGGCAGAGGCGGCACCGGCGGGGATGCAGCCGTTGCGATAGGGGCTCTCGTCGCCCTCCTTGATGGCGACTCCGTAGAAGCAGCTGCGGGCCAGGCGGTTGAAGACACCGGTCAAAAGGGCGCTCTCCTTAAGGGCCGGGTCGATAACGCGCTTGTCGTCGCAGGCGCGCACCTGGTTGCCGTCCTCGTCCTTGCCGGTCACGCGCGTGTCGTATGCCTTGGGGCTAAAGCTTACCGGCTTCTCGGATAGGCCGAGCGACAGCCAATGTGCACGCATCTGCTCGCAGGTGTAGTGGTTGAGCAGATCGTCTGCCGGCGGGGGAGGCGTCTGCGAGGACGAGCTGGCCTTTTTGCCCATGTAGAGCAGGTGATAGCAGGCGCTGACGGTGCTTTGCGTGAGGTTCCAACCCAGGGCCTCCCACATGGCGGTCTGCGCGATGCAGTAGAAATAGATGTTGTCCTGACCGATGAACTGGTAGATCTGCGCGTCGTCCGAGCACCACCAGTCGCGCCAGTCGAGCGAACTGTGCTGGTAGGTGGGCGCGGGGACCTGCGTGGAATCGGCGGCGGGCTCGCCCATGAGGGCGGCATCCTGGGCGGCGACACCCTCGGCCACGCCGGCGGCCTTGGCATCGCGTGCGAGCACGGTGCGCGTATAGCTGATGGGCGCCCACAGGCTCTCGGGCCAGCACCAGCAGGTGACGTCGGTCACGCCGTCGACCTCGGGCACCGGAACGCCCCAGTCGATGTTGCCGGTGATGCGGAAGGGCACGAGCGCCTTGCCGCTGCGGAAGCGCACGCCGCCGTTGGCGAGCACCGCGTGGGCGTCGTCGCGCTCCTTCCAGCTGGGGAAGGTGACGGTAAAGCTGCTCTTGTTGCCCTCGGGCTCCAGCACGGTGTGCTCGGGGAGCTGGTCCTCGACAGCATCGAAGGCCTCGCGGAATTTGTTCTGAATGTAGAGCTGAGCCGGCAGCAGCCACTCATCCATGGTCTTGGAGACCACGGAGCGAACCTGCGGGTTCTGGGCGAGCTTGGCGGTGTAGGTCTTCATAAAGTCGAGGTATGCCGGCAGGTCGAAG
>CAVHBE010000050.1:4022-4443 GCA_963634045.1 Methanobrevibacter smithii | reverse complement strand
CCGGGCGCAGCTCGGGCACCTCGCCGGTGAGCTGGCTCTTGGGCGCGATGAGCTCCTCGGGCTCAAACTGGTGACCCAGGTCGCACTCGTCGGCATAAGCCTTCTCGGACTTGCAACCTTGGATGGGGCAGCGGCCGATGACTTGGCGACCGTTGAGGAACGTGCCGGCCTTGGCGTCGTAGAACTGCAGCGTGGAGCGCTTGGAGATGGTGCCCTGCTCGTGCAGGCGCTTGATAATCTCGGCGGTCACCTCGTTGTGAATCTGGGCCGCCGGCTCAAGGCCCGAGCCGCCGTAGATGTCGCAGCTGATGTTGTAGTTGTTGAGGGTCGCGGCCTGGCGGGAGTGGTTGGACTCGACGTACTCGCCGATTGACTTGTCGTAGCCCTCGTTCTCCTTGAGCTTGCGGTAGCTCTCCATGAT
>CAVHBE010000050.1:0-4012 GCA_963634045.1 Methanobrevibacter smithii | reverse complement strand
CTCCATGATGGGCGAGCCATAGCAGTCGGTGCCCGAGGTGAAGATGACGTTCTCGCGGCCCAGGCGGTCGCGCAGGAAGCGGGCGAAGAAGTCGGCCGGGACAAAGACGCCGCCGACGTGGCCAAAGTGAAGGCCCTTGTTGCCATAGGGCTCGCCGGCGGTAACGATGGCGCGGCGAGGCCAGCTGGGACGGTCGTTCATGGAGTATTTGGATGCCATGGGACTCCTTCGCATATGGTGAGAGCGCGGTCGGGCGCGAGGCTCGGCGGCGCGGTGGTCAATTCGTGCATATCGTTCGACATTATCGCACATGCGGACGGGTACGTGGCAGGGGCGCTATCCTAAGATGCTATGAATGAGATTTCCAACATACATGCGTTTGAGGACGAGGATTTTCTGCACGCCTGCTTTGTGTGGGGGATGGTCGTGCTTGGCGCATTTGCCGTGTGCCTGGTGCCGGTGTTTATGCTGCTGGGTGGGCCCGCGGACCTGGATGCGGCTGACGCGGGCGGCTGGACCACGGTCTTGGGCTGGATAGTCGGCTTGGCTGCGGTTTCGGCGGCGTCATTTGCCGTGCACGAGCTGGTGCATGCAGCGTTCTTTAAGTTGTTTGCGCCCGCGGGTGCGCACGTGACTTTTGGAGCGAACCGTGAGACGTGCATGATTTATGCCTGCGCCGAGGGGATTGTGTATTCGCGCCGGCGGTATATGGCGATTTGCCTGGCACCGACGGCTGTTGTGACGACAACGCTTGCCCTGGGGTTTGCGTTTTCGGGCTATCCGCTGCTGTGCTACCTCGCGGCCGGCTTGCATTTATCGGGCTGTGTGGGCGACTGGTGTTACGTGCGGACCATTTTGCGCGACCGCCGCATTGTCGCCTGCGAGGACACGTCCTTTGGCGTGCGTTTTTTCGGGTGAGGAGATGTCGATGAAGCCGTTGTTGTTGCACGCCTGCTGTGCGCCGTGCTCTCTTGAGCCGGTCCGCCTGCTGCGCGAGGAAGGGTTTGAGCCCACAATCTGCTGGACAAACCCCAATATTCAGCCGCACGATGAATGGCAGCGGCGTTTGGACGAGCTGCGTCGGTGGTGTGCCGATGGCGACATCGAGCTTATCGAGGCGGGGGAGGACCGGGAGCGCTGGGAGGCCGGCGTGGCCCCTCTGGGCGCCGATCGACCCCGTCGCTGTCGCGCGTGCTATGCCCTGCGTCTGGCCGAGGCATGTCGTGTGGCCCAGGAACGCGGGTTTGAGTTTGTGGGTACGACGCTCGCCGTCTCGCCGTATCAGTTGTTCGAAACCTGCAATGATGTGTTGGAGCGTCTGGCTGCCGCCCGCGGTCTCACTCCGGTGATTCGCGATTTTCGTCCGTATTACCCCGAGGCGACACGCCGTTCGCGTGAGCTGGGCATGTATCGGCAGAACTACTGTGGTTGCCGCTTCTCGGCTGTCGAGGCGGCCATGGACCGCGCCCGCATCCGCGACGAGCGCAAAGCCGCCAAAAAGTAGTTCATTTGGGACGTCAGCCTGCTAGGATGTAGAGCGGACTTTAGCAATATAAGGAGTATCCGACGTGTCTATGCGTACCGATGATTTTGACTACAACCTTCCTGAGGAACTGATTGCCCAGGCGCCTGCCGAGCCACGCGACTCCTGCCGCCTGCTGGTGGTGGATCGCAAGGGCTCCCAGACAGGAACGCCGCTGGAGCATGGCGGCACCGTCGAGCACCGCATCTTCCGCGACATCATCGACTATATCGAGCCGGGCGACGTGCTCGTCATCAACAAGACGCGCGTGATGCCGGCTCGCCTGATCGGTCGCAAAGCCGGCTCGGGCGGCGTGGTCGAGACGCTGCTGCTCAAGCGCCGCGAGGACGTGGATCCGCTGGGCCATGTTTGGGAGTGCTTGGTCAAGCCGGGCAAGCGCCTGAAGCCCGGTGCTCATATTGAGTATCGCGCCGGTGGCGCCCATGCGCCCGAGGGGGCTCCCGTGGTGCTGACGGCCGAGGTTGTCGACTTTGTCACCGATAGCCGCGGCGGCCGTCTGGTGCGTTTTGAGCCGGCCGGTTGCAATGCCGCCGGCGACCCGCGCACGCTCGACGAGGCCATCCACGCTGCCGGTCACGTGCCGCTGCCGCCCTACATTACCGATTACGAGGGCGATCCCGAGAAGTACCAGACCGTCTACGCCATGAAGGAGGAGCACTCGGCTGCCGCTCCCACGGCGGGTCTGCACTTTACGCCCGAGCTCATGGCTGCCATCGAGGCCAAGGGCGCCAAGTTTGCTGCCGTCGAACTCGAGGTGGGCATCGACACCTTCCGTCTGGTGGAGGAGGACGATCCCACGCAGCACGTTATGCACACCGAGCGCTACCACGTGTCTCAGGAGGTTGTCGACGCCGTGCATAAGGCAAAGGCCGAGGGCCATCGTGTGATCGCTGTCGGTACCACGGCGGTGCGCTCGCTCGAGAGCGCGTTTGATGCCGATGCGCCGGTGTGCGATCCGGCCGTGACGGCGCGCTATTTTGAGGGCCGCGAGGACGGGGCCGATACGCTCGGCCGTGGCGACATCGTGGTACGCGAGAACGCTACGACGCAGCTCTACCTCATGCCCGGCTCGACTTATCACGTGGTTGACGCGCTGATCACGAACTTCCACGTGCCGCGCTCCACGCTCATGATGCTCGTGAGTGCGCTTGCCACCCGCGACCAGATCATGGATGCCTACGCTGCCGCCATCGAGGAGCGCTACCGCTTCTTCAGCTTTGGCGACGCCATGCTCATCTTGTAGGTTACGGCGTTTTACAAACGCCGTAACCGGTCGACGCTGCAAACGCCCCTAAGCGGCAATCTGACGTTCAATCGTCGGGCATGACCAGAAGGTCAATGCCCTCCTCTTTCACGTCACCTTGCTCGCTTAGGGGCGTTTTCGCTGACTTCGCCAAAACATCGGCGCCGCCGTTGTTGGCACTTGGGGACGTTCCTTTTGTGCCGGCACCTGGGGACACTCCTTATGTCAAGAGATTGGTGCAAGAGGGATAGATTGCCTTGCATCAATCTAATAAGTTGCGGTGAGATAGTTCTTGAATTGGCTTTTTGAGGGCTAAACAGGAACTATCTCACCGCAATTGCGTTGAGCGTTTTTTGGCAGCTGGTTTACTTGCTTGCGAACAGCCAGACTAGGATGATCACGAGGACTACGGCGATAATGCAGACGATGGCGCCGGTGAATTTGATGCGGGAGTCGCGGGTACGCTCGCGCACCGCGTCCTCGGTGGCCTCGAGCTGGGTGACTTCTTGCTCGGTCTCGGCGTGTTCGGCTTTGTCTCGGGCCAAGGATCCTGCAAGCGACTCAGTAATCTCTGGGTGGTCGTGTACTTCTGTCGCCTGTTCGATGATCGACTGCGCATGTGCGGCATCTGCTTGGGCGTTGGCGATGCTCTGCTCTTGGTCGCGGCGTGCCTTGTCCTCGGCAGTGATCTTCTCGCGCAGTTCGCGCTGGCGCGTTGCAGCGGCAGTCTTCGCCGTCTGCAGCTCGTCGCGCGCGGCATCGGCCTCTGCCGTCACGGCTTGGTGCGCGCGTTTGGCTTCGGCAATGGGGGCCTGCGCCTGTTCGACGGCCTGCTCGGCTGCGGCAAGCGAGTGCTCAAGGTCGGCGGTGATGCGCGGGACATCTTCTTCGGCTTTTCGCAGGGCATCTGCCGTGTCGGAGATCTGCATCGAGAGCTCGCTAGTGCGCACCGTATAGTTGGCGGGATTTGCCGAGGGATTGCGTTGCAGCTCGGCATACTCATGACGCAGCGTCTCGAGCTGGGCGCGCGTGGCGTCGACGGTTTGTTGTGCGGCCGCAATGCCGGCGTCTCGCTCGGCCTTCACCTTGTCGCGGATGCGCTTGGAATCCTCAAGACGTCGAACGAGGCGGTTGCCGGTCTCGCGAGAGCTCGCCTCGCGGGCCTCCACGGCGTCGAGCGCGGCCTTCAGGCGGAGCTCAGTCGCGTCATCCTCTGTCTTCATTTG
>CAVHBE010000049.1:0-2413 GCA_963634045.1 Methanobrevibacter smithii | reverse complement strand
ATCCTGTTCCGCGAGCTGCTGGTGAGCGCCCTACGCATGGTTGCGAGTGCGGCCGGCGTGGTCGTTGCGGCCGATAAGCTCGGCAAGTACAAGACGGCAACCACGATGGTCTCCATCTGCGGTTACCTGTGCGTTTTTGCTATGGCCGGCTTGCACCTTGGCCCGGTGGCGCTGACGCTCGGCATCTACTCGGTGTCGCGCTTCCTGTACGCCGTTGCCGTTGTCCTGACCGTTATCTCGGGCGCCCAGTACTTCTGGAACTGCCGCAAGATCGTCTTTTCGGTCTAGGTCCTGGTGGGTATGACGGACTCTTTTGAGCAGATTTCCGCACATAACGAGGAGCTGGCGCGCGAAATTGTCGAGCGCGCGAGCGCTCGGGGCGTGACGGTTTCGACGGCTGAGTCGCTGACGGCGGGTATGATCGCCTCGACGATTGCCGATATCCCGGGCGCCTCGGCGGTGCTGCGTGGCGGTGCGGTGACCTATTGCGATGAGATTAAGCATCGCGTTCTTGGTGTTGAGCAGGAGACGCTCGACCGCTATACCGCGGTGTCGCATCAGACCGCGCGCGAGATGGCGGTGGGTTCGCTGGAGCTGTACCAGAGCGATATTGCGGTGAGCGCAACGGGTTATGCCGGCCCCGGCGGTGGCACTGAGGACGATCCGGCGGGCACTTTCTATATTGGCTGGGCGTATCGTTCCGCCGATGGGGGCGTGCCAGTCGTGGACTCTGTGCGCTGCCACTATGAGGGCGACCGTTCGTGTGTTCGTGCCCATGCGGTCGCGGAGGCATTGGGTCGCATTGCCCTTGTGCTCAACTCTATGGAATAGACGTGTTTTAAGGGGCCTCTGGGCCCCTTAATTGTGGAGATAGGGACCTTAGGCTCATTTGGCGTTTGCGCTGGTTGTAGACGTATTCTTGCCTTCCTTGCTCTTATTTGTTCCTTTGTGGTCAAGCATTTGGTCAGTGTTTGGTCGGCGTTTGGTTGGGTTTTGGAAAGACCGCCTGCATATGATTGGCCTGAACGGTTGACCACGAACAGCCGTTCGTTTATTATCGATGCAGGTTGTTAAGAGGAGGGCTATTCATGGCCAAGAATTCAGGTCCCGTACGTACCGTTCATGCTCGCACGACGGGTAAAGAGCGCGATGAGATGATCGCCACCACCAAGGCCGAGATCGAGAAGAAATTCGGCCAGGGTTCCATCATGAGGTACGGCGACGGTGGTCCCGAGCTCGAGGTCGAGGCCATTCCCACGGGCGCCCTGGCTCTCGATGCCGCGCTGGGTATCGGCGGCGTGCCGCGCGGCCGTATCGTCGAGATTTACGGTCCTGAGTCCTCCGGTAAGACGACGCTTTCGCTCGAGATCCTGGCCGAGGCCCAGGCAATGGGTGGCGTTGTGGCATTTATCGATGCCGAGCACGCGCTTGATCCCACGTATGCCGCGCGCATCGGCGTGGATATCGACGAGGTGCTCATTTCCCAGCCCGATACGGGCGAGCAGGCGCTCGAGATTGTTGACATGCTCGTGCGTTCCGGCGCCATCGATGCCATCGTCGTCGACTCCGTCGCCGCGCTGACCCCGCGTGCCGAGATCGAGGGAGAAATCGGCGATACTACGGTCGGTCTTCAGGCTCGCCTGATGAGCCAGGCGCTCCGCAAGCTCGCCGGCTCGCTGTCCAAGTCCAACACGACGTGCATCTTCATTAACCAGCTGCGTGAGAAGATCGGTGTCATGTTCGGCAACCCCGAGACTACGACGGGCGGCCGCGCCCTTAAGTTCTTTTCTTCGGTGCGTATCGACATTCGCCGTATCGACAGTATTAAGCTTAAGGACGAGGTTATCGGTAACCGCGTGCGCGCCAAGGTCGTTAAGAACAAGGTGGCAGCTCCGTTCCGTTCTGCTGAGTTCGACATCATGTACGGTACGGGCATCTCTAAGGAGGGCTCGATTCTGGACATGGCTGTTGAGTGCGGCATCTGCAAGAAGATGGGCTCATGGTTTGCCTATGGCGAGGACAAGCTCGGCAACGGTCGCGAGGCCGCCAAGGCGTTCCTGCGCGAACACCCCGATTGCGCCGATGAGATTGAGCATAAGGTTCGCCTTGCCTGTGGACTTGAGTTTGATGACGATGCTCCGTCCGACGTCGAGCTGACCGATCAGCCTGCGCCTGAGGAGTTTGACGAGCTTTACGCCATCGATGGTTCCGCCATGCTCGATGATGACGACGAGTAGCGGTTACGCTCATGTCGTATACGGTGACCGAGGCCACGGTCGTCTTTCCCGATAAGAAGGCGGCCTCCTCGTTCTCGAGCGGGTATGCGTCCAAAAAGCCTTGCGCACATATCGATTGTGAGCTTGAGGGCGGTTTTGAGCGGTCCATTTGGATTCCCGTGCGGGTCGCGCGGCTG
>CAVHBE010000048.1:19020-24242 GCA_963634045.1 Methanobrevibacter smithii | reverse complement strand
CTGAATGCGCTCGTAGTAGTACTTGTCGTGCATGTAGTGAATGATGTTCAGCGAGTTGACGTACACGCCAGCGAGCCACTTCATCATGTCGTTGTACTTGGCCACAACGTCGTCGTAATCGAGCGTATCGCCCTCGACGGCGCGATACTTGGGGCCGACCTGCTTCTTGGAGACCTCGTCAACACCGCCATTGAGTGCATACAGCAGGCACTTGGCCAGGTTGGCGCGGGCACCGAAGAACTGCATCTCCTTGCCGATGCGCATGGAGGACACACAGCAGGCAATGCCGTAGTCGTCGCCGTGATAGACGCGCATGAGGTCGTCGTTCTCGTACTGGATCGAGGAGCTGGCGACGGAAGTCTTGGCGCAGAACTTCTTGAAGTTCTCGGGCAGACGGGTCGACCACAGAACGGTCATGTTGGGCTCGGGGCTGGTGCCCATGTTCTCGAGCGTGTGCAGGTAGCGGTAGCTCATCTTGGTAACGAGCGTACGGCCGTCAACACCCATGCCGCCGATGGACTCGGTGACCCACTGCGGATCGCCAGTAAACAGGGCCTGGTACTCGGGGGTACGGGCAAACTTGACCATGCGGAGCTTCATGATGAAGTGATCCACGAACTCCTGGATCTGCTCCTCGGTGAAGGTACCGTTGGCAAGGTCGCGCTCAGCGTAGATGTCGATGAACGTGGAGGTACGGCCGATGGACATAGCGGCGCCGTTCTGCTCCTTGACGGCAGCGAGGTAGGCGAAGTACATCCACTGGATGGCCTCCTGCGTGTTGGTAGCAGGGTTGGAAATATCGAAACCATAGGTCTCGGCCATCATCTTGAGCTCGCCGAGGGCGCGGATCTGCTCCTGCAGCTCCTCGCGGTCGCGGATGTTGTCGGCGGTCATGACCGTCGGGGTGGAAGCCTTCTGGGCCTCCTTGTCCTTGATCAGGTAGTCGACACCGTACAGGGCGACACGACGGTAGTCGCCGATGATGCGGCCGCGGCCATAGCCATCGGGCAAACCGGTGATGATGTGAGCCGAGCGGCAAGCACGCATCTCGGGGGTGTAAACATCGAAGACGCCGGCGTTGTGGGTCTTGCGCTCGAAGGTATAGCGCTCGACAACGTTCTCGTCGACCTTATAGCCGTGCTGGCTGGCAGCCTGGCAAGCGATGCGGATACCACCGTTGACGTGCAGCGCGCGCTTAAGCGGCTTGTCGGTCTGGAGACCGACGATGGTCTCCTTCTCGCGGTGGGCGTTATCGATGTAGCCAGCGGGGTGGCTCACGATACCCGTGACGGTCTTGGTGTCCATATCGAGGACACCGCCCTGCTCGCGCTCCTTAAGCAGCAGGTCGAGAACCTCGCCCCACAGCTCCTTGGTACGCTCGGTCGGACCTACGAGGAACGACTCATCGCCCTCGTAGGGGGTGTAGTTCTTCTGGATGAAGTCTCGGACGTCAACCTCTCCCGTCCAGATACCTTCCTTGAAGCCTTCCCATGCCTCCTGCATTGTGTAACCACGCTCCTAGTTACGTGTAATGCGGTGCTCTCTCACACCGCTGCTTATTGAATTCTTGAATTTTCGGCTTGCACTACCGGCTTCTTCCGTTCTTCGCCACATGTTGGTGCAGGGAAAAACGTTTGTCCACCTTGGAACTGCAACCCTAAACCCAAGATTTCACCCGTCTGTGAAGGATAACATAGCGACCCTCTCCATCTGGGCTGTTATATGTTTCTTTTTTTATATCATAAAGGCGCTTTTTACAAACCCGCAGGAAATGCGAGCGCGAACAACTACCGTTCACCGATTTGTTTGGTTTTTTCCTTGCCTTTGTACGACGTTCACTCTAGCTGTTATGCCAGCTTTAGCAGGGTAAAGTGCCTCTGAGTAGGCTTTGGGACATGCCTAACGATCTGCCCCAAACTTTACTAGCACCGACGGTGTACGGAGGTCGCCTAAAGGTAGTTTTCTAGGCATGTCCCAAAATCTACCGCATAGGGTGCGCGTGCAGGGGTATCATCTTTCACCGAAAATAGTTTCTAGTGTTAGGGGTTTTCGGTGGAAGATACCGATTTCCGTGAACTTGGGCGTCAGCTCCTTACCGAGTTCGGCAGCATGCATCAGCGCATTTCGCGCTTTGCGGACAAAGCCCTCGGCGGCGAGATGGCCGTTATGCGCGCCCTCATACTCGCCGGCGGTTCGCTCACGCCGAGCGAACTCGCTGATCGCGCCTGGGTCTCGAGCGCCCGCATCGCCAATATCCTACGCGCCCTCGAAGCCAAGGGCTGGGTCGAGCGCGAGCACTCAAAGACTGACCGTCGTCGCGTACACGTCATAGTGACCGACAAGGGATTCCAGGATCTCGAAATCAAACGTCGGGAATTCGAGGCCCGCACCGCGGCTTTCCTCGAGCAGCTCGGCGAAACAGATACCCAAGAGATGGTGCGCCTTCTTAGGCGTGCCAACGAAATTATCGACCGCAATCAAGAAAGGAGAGATGCCGAGTGAGGATTCTCAAGCTCTTTAAAAAGCATGTCCCGGCACTGTTCACAGCTATCGTACTTATCGTAATCAGCTGCAACGCCGATCTGGCGCTGCCTACCTACATGAGCGACATCGTCGACGTGGGCGTACAGCAAGGCGGTATCGCCTCGCCCGTACCCGACACCATCCGCGCCGAATCGCTCGACGACCTCGAACTCTTTATGAGCGCCAAGGACGCCAAAGCTGTGGAGGCCGTGTTTAGCAAGGCGGACAATAACGGCATTCGAACGTACAAGGGCACCGAGGAGGAGCGCGGCGACGGTGGCAAGATTGCCGACATCATGAGCCTGCCTGAGACCGTCGTCCTTTCGCTCAACCAGGGCATTGACACCAACTCCATGGGCGACATGACCGGCGCATCCACCGAGGCAAGCGATGGCGGCGCCGCTCAGGCCATGCCCACCCCCGAGCAGATGGCAGCGATGACGCCCGAGCAGCTCGCCGAGATGCAGCAGAAGGCCGCAGCCGCGCAGAGCATGCAAAAGCAGATCGACGCCGACGGCGGTAAGATCACCATGAAGAGCCTGCGCCTAGGCGTTGAAGGCGGTCTTATCGATCAGGGCAAGCTCGTCGAGGGCGCCAACGATATGGCTGACAAAATGGGCTCCATGTCGGGCTCCATCGTCACCCAGCGCGCCGTGAGCTACGTGCAGGACGAGTACAAGGCACAGGGCATCGACCCCGCTGACGTGCAGAACGCCTACCTGGGCCGCATGGCGACCACGATGTTTGGTCTGTGTCTGGTGTCGCTGGTCGCCACCATCCTGACCGGCGCCGTGGCTTCGCGCACCGCCTGCTCCATCGCCCGTGACCTGCGCCGCGAGACCTTCAACAAGGTTATGCACTTCTCGCCGGCCGAGGTGGGCAAGTTTAGCCAGGCCTCGCTCATCACCCGCTGCACCAACGATATTCAGCAGATCCAGATGGCCGCAACCCTGTTTATCCGCATGTGCCTGATGGCTCCCGTCATGGGCATCGTCGCCGTCATGCGCGTCCTGGCCAACCATACCGGCCTGGAGTGGACCATCGCTGTGGCCATCATCGCGGTTTCGGCTGTCGTCGGCGTGCTCATGGGCCTCACCATGCCCAAGTTCAAAAAGATGCAGAGCTTTGTGGACCGCGTGAACCTTACCGCCCGCGAGCTGCTCGACGGCCTTATGCCCATCCGCTCGTTCAACCGCGAGGAACATGAGCTCGAGCGTTTTGACAAGGCTTCGCTCGACCTAATGACCACGCAGCTCTACACCAACCGCGCCATGAGCTTTATGATGCCGCTCATGATGCTCGTCATGAACTGCATCACCGTGCTTATCGTCTGGTTTGGCGCGCAGGGCGTGTCCGACGGCGTGATGCAGGTCGGCAACATGATGGCGTTCATCTCCTACACCATGCAGATCGTCATGGCGTTTATGATCCTCACCATGGTTTCGGTCATCCTGCCCCGCGCCGAGGTCGCAGCCGAGCGCGTGGAAGAGGTCATCACCTGCCCCACGAGCATCAACGACCCCACCTCGCCCAAACTGCCCGCTGCCAGCGCGCCGCGCGGCGAGCTCACCTTCCGTGACGTGAGTTTCCAGTATCCCGATGCCCGCGCCGACGTCATTAGCGGTGTAAACTTCACCACGCACGCCGGTCAGATGCTCGGCATCATTGGTTCCACGGGCTCGGGCAAGTCCACGCTCGTGCAGTTGATTCCGCGCCTGTACGACGTCACGGGCGGCAGCATTTCGATCGACGGCATCGATGTGCGCGATATGACCCTTTCCGAGCTACGCCGCCGCATTGGCTATATCCCGCAGCAGGGACGCCTGTTCTCGGGCACCGTCGAGAGCAACCTTAAGTTTGCCGGCGACATGGTGAGCGACGAGGACATGTACCGGGCGGCACGCATCGCCCAGGCCGAGGACTTTATCGCCGAGCGCGAGGGCGGCTACGACTCCCCCATCAGCCAGGGCGGCTCCAATGTCTCGGGCGGTCAGCGCCAGCGCCTGGCCATCGCCCGCGCCCTGGCCAAAAAGCCCGAGGTCGTGGTGTTCGATGACTCGTTTAGCGCGCTTGACTACAAGACCGACGCGCGCCTGCGCGAGGAGCTGGCTAAAAACGTTACCGACGCCGCACTCGTGGTCGTGGCACAACGCATCGCGACCATCATGCACGCCGACCAGATCATCGTGCTCGACGACGGCCACGTGGTGGGCACCGGTACGCACGAGGAGCTGCTGCGCAGCTGCCCGGCGTACCTGGAAATCGCACAGTCGCAGCTTTCCGCCAAGGAGCTGGGACTTACCCAAGAAGAGATTGCAGCCGTCATGGAAGGAGGCGAGCGCTAATGGCAGACGAGACCAAGACCCAAATTCCCAAGCCCACCCGTCAGCGTGGACCCATGGGCCGCATGGGCGGCATGCGTCGCGGCGAAAAGGCCAAGGACTTTAAGGGCACCATGAGGCAGCTGCTCGGCTATATCGGCCAGCACAAGGTTGCCGTGTTTGTCGCCGTCGCCTTTGCCGTATGCTCGGTCATCTTTAACATTGTGGGACCCAAGGTACTCGGCCAGGTTACGACCAAGCTGTTCGAGGGCCTGGTTGCCAAGGTCAACGGCACCGGCGATGTCGACTTTAACTGGATCGCCAAGACGCTCGGCTTTTTGCTCTGCCTGTATCTGGCGAGCTCTGCCTGCAGCCTGA
>CAVHBE010000048.1:18532-19010 GCA_963634045.1 Methanobrevibacter smithii | reverse complement strand
GCAGCCTGATCCAGGGCTGGCTCATGACCGGTGTCACGCAAAAGATCTGCTACCGCATGCGCAAGGAGATTGCCGCCAAGATTGCCGTCGTGCCGATGAGCTACTTCAACGGCCACAGCAAGGGCGACGTGCTCAGCCGCATCACCAACGACGTCGATACGCTGGGTCAGTCGCTCAACCAGAGCGTGACGCAGCTCATCACGTCGGTGACGCAGATTATCGGCGTGCTCGTCATGATGCTGTCGATCAGCCTGCCGCTCACCGGCGTCACCGTGCTCACGCTGCCGGCAGCCGCAATTATCTTGATGGTGATGATTCACTTCTCGCAGCCGTACTTCCGCGAGCAGCAGCAGGTCCTGGGCGCCGTCAACGGCATTATCGAGGAGGACTTTGCCGGTCAAAACGTCATTCAGGTGTTCGACCGCGCCGAGGCCTCAATCGAGGAGTTCGACCGTCAAAACGACCGCCTGTTTATTAG
>CAVHBE010000048.1:9445-18429 GCA_963634045.1 Methanobrevibacter smithii | reverse complement strand
GCAGTTCCTGTCGGGCCTGATGATGCCGCTTATGAGCCTGGTGGGCAACATGGGTTACGTGGGCGTTGTCGTGGTGGGCGCGCAGCTCGCGCTGACCGGCAATGCCACGCCCGGCGACATCCAGAGCTTTATCCAGTACGTGCGCAACTTTACGCAACCCGTGCAGCAGCTGGGCAACGTGAGCAACACGATGCAGTCGATGGCAGCTGCCACCGAGCGTGTGTTTGAGTTTTTAGCCGCGCCCGAGGAGGAGCAGAAGGCCGACGCGCAGATTCCCGAGAAGCGCCCCGGCCACGTGGAGTTTGACCATGTGAAGTTTGGCTACACGCCCGACAAGACCATCATCCACGACTTTAGCTGCGAGGCGCAGCCCGGCCAGACCATCGCCATCGTCGGCCCCACCGGCGCCGGCAAGACCACGCTCATTAAGCTGCTGCAGCGCTTTTACGACGTGGACGGCGGTTCGCTGCGTGTCGAGGGCGTCGACGTGCGCGACTGGGACCGCGCGGCGCTGCGCGGCGAGTTTGCCATGGTGCTGCAGGATACCTGGCTGTTTAACGGCACCATCCGCGAAAACATCCGCTACGGACGCCCCGATGCGAGCGATGCCGAGGTCGAAGCCGCTGCACGTGCCGCACGCTGCGACCACTTTATCCACACGCTCGCCGGCGGCTACGACTTTATGATCAACGAGGAGGGCACTAACCTGTCGCAGGGTCAGCGCCAGCTCGTGACCATCGCCCGTGCCATTTTGGCCGACCGCCCGGCGCTGATTCTGGACGAGGCGACCTCCAACGTCGATACCCGTACCGAGGAGCTTATTCAGCGTGCCATGGATGCGCTGATGCAGGGCCGTACCAGCTTTGTTATCGCGCACCGCCTGTCCACGATCCGCAACGCCGACGTGATCTTGGTAATTCGCGACGGCGACATCGTCGAGAAGGGCACGCACGACGAGTTGCTCGCCCAGGGCGGATTCTACGCCGACCTGTACAACTCGCAGTTCGACGAAGCGGCGTAAATTCTGCCGCAGGGAACGAATAACGCCCGAGAACGGGGGCGCAGGACAACCTGTGCCCCCGTTTTCTTGTTCTGCGACCCTCAAACCGCCTCCCCTGGGACCTGATTGACAGCCCCTTCGAGGCCCCGTGGGCAAAAAAGGGCAAATATGAGTACTGTTACCTTTTTAGTAACAGCCAAAACAGCCCCAAATGCCGTTTTCACAGCTTACACGCGCCCCTAAATTGATTAAACAGCCCTATAGCGAACTTATATGTGTTTGCGTTAATGAACATATTTTGCTGTTATGTCTATTATTTTGCGAAGACAATATGATACTAAGATAGCAACCGTACTCATATTTGGCATTTTTTGCCCACAGGGTATTTCCTGGGGAACCGACAACAGCCTTAGGGTCCCGCGCGGCGCCGCTCCCTCCCGGCATCCGCCGACGTTTCCCCAGATAAAACCTGCCAAAATAAACCTGTCTCTATTTGGTAGGTTTCGGGGTGACAAGGGCTTGCACTTTAGCGTGCGACAGCGGATAATGCCGAGCACTCGACAATACGCTTATTGCTCTTTCTATAGATTGAGGAGGCCCCTATGGCCATGGAATTCAAACGCAAGTTGCCGATCCCCATGGAGATCCGCGAGGAAATGCCGCTTTCTGCCGAGCTTACCGCCAAAAAGCAGGCATTTGACGCCGAGGTCGCCAAAGTCTTTACCGGCGAGGACGCACGCAAGGTGCTCATCATCGGCCCATGCTCTGCCGACCGCGAGGATTCGGTGCTTGAGTACATGAACCGACTGGCCAAGACCGCTGAGGAGGTCAAGGACAAGCTCATCATCATTCCGCGCGTCTACACCAATAAGCCGCGTACCAAGGGCACCGGTTACAAGGGTTTGCTGCACAACCCCAACCCCGAGGCTCCCGACGACCTGCTCGAGGGCGTCAAGGCCATCCGCCATATGCACCTGCGCGTTATTAAGGAAACAGGCTTCTTCACCGCCGACGAGATGCTCTATCCGTCCAACTACCAGTACCTCGTTGACCTGCTGAGCTATGTGGCCGTGGGCGCACGCTCGGTCGAAAACCAGGAGCATCGCCTGGTGTCGAGCGGTATTTCGGTGCCCGTGGGCATGAAGAACCCCACCGCCGGCTCTACCACCGTTATGCTCAACTCCATTTACGCCGCGCAGGCGCACCAGAGCTTCATCTTCCGCAACTGGGAGGTCGAGTGCGGCGGCAATCCGCTCGCGCACGCCGTTATGCGTGGCTACATCGGTCTCGATGGGCGCACCTACCCCAACTACCACTACGAACACCTGGAGCGCCTGGCCGAGCTCTATACCGAGCACGCCGGCTATGCCAATCCGGCAGCGGTCATCGACTGCAACCATGACAACTCGGGCAAGCGTCCGCTGGAGCAGTATCGCATTTGCAAGGAGGTGCTCGACAGCTGCCGCCGCAACGAGTCAATCTCCAAGCTGGTCAAGGGTTTTATGATCGAGTCCTACCTGGAGGACGGCAACCAGCCGGTCGACGGCGGCGTCTTTGGCAAGTCCATCACCGACCCGTGCCTGGGCTGGGAAAAGACCAACTACCTCATCCACGAGATCGCAGAGCGGATTT
Source organism: Methanobrevibacter smithii (assembly GCA_963634045.1). Classification (GTDB taxonomy): domain Bacteria; phylum Actinomycetota; class Coriobacteriia; order Coriobacteriales; family Coriobacteriaceae; genus Collinsella. Next base: position 15,797 of record CAVHBE010000048.1, on the reverse strand, counting down.
AGAGTTACGGCGTTTTACCAAACGCCGTAACGGCTCGACGCTGCGCCTTTGGTTCCGCCGTTCTAACGAACGGCGGACCGCTCGACGCTGCAAACGCCCCTAAGCGGCAATCTGACGTTCAATCGTCGGTCGCGTACCGAAGTACGCTTCCCTCCTCTTTCACGTCACCTTGCTCGCTTAGGGGCGTTTTCGCTGACTTATGCTCAACCTGCGATAATTCCAAACTGGGTGAGTTACTCACTGTAGCGGGTGGCTATGGCGGCTCAGGGGTAGTCATTGGGGACGTTCTTGTTTGACTAGTCGTTTAAGAACGTCCCCAATGACTACAAGCCGCACCGCCCGCCGTTCAGTTGAAACCACCTGCCAAAAAGGAACAGGTTTATTTTGGCAGGTTTTATCTGGGCAAACGTCCAAACCGACGTAAGGGAGTTGCCTTCCCTCGTGGCGGTCTTCTAGCAGAAAAACCAAGTGAGTAGGCTTTTTGCAGAAGGCCGAGCACACCCTAAAACGCCACAGCTCTAACCTGCGGTTTCATCGATCATTTGTCGCGATGTGCTCGGCAGGTTCAAAAAAGTCTACTCACTTGTATCTGAGACGCACCAGGTTGGCAAAAACCGCCGCGAAAGGGCCCCTGGTCCCTTCGCGGCGGTCATACGCCTCTGATTTTGCGACGATTTTGCCCGCTTGTTACTCGCTGTAGCGGGTGGCGATGGCGGCTCGCACCATGCCGGTGCTCATGAGGTAGGTCACCAGGAAGTAGCCGCCGTAGGCTGCCAGGAAGATCGCGCAGGTGAGGCCCACGGTGCCGCCGATGCTCATATTTCCGAAAATGCTCACCAGCTCGATGATCACCTTAAGTGCCACAAAGGAGTGCGCCAGGCCCACTACCAGCGGGAACAGGAAGAATACCGCTTGTTGCGCCATCACCGAATGGCGAATCTGGCGGTCGTCGCAGCCGATCTGTGCCAGCACACGATAGCTGCGGCTGCCATCGGCCACGTTGGAGAGTTGCTGGATCGACAGAATCGCCGCGCATGCAACGACCAATACAAAGCCGATGTAGATGGCTAGGTAGCTAATAAGACCGTTCATTTGCGCTGCCTGCGTGTACATCTCGGAGCGTGTGATGAAGGTTCCCCACGACCCCGGCTCCTTGCCGTCAACGAGCAGATTGTCGAGCACAGTGTATTTAATACTCTCGTCTGCCTCGGTCGTATCCATCCCCTGTTTGTAGTTAACGAGCAGACTACTGGAATACGGCTGCAGATTAAGTTGGGACAACAGCTCGTCGGCAACGACGACGGTACCCCCATTACTGCCCATCGCCGAGTTGGCGATGGCCGCCGTATCTTCGTCCGACTTATCGGCTGCGGGCTTGAGCTCATGCCCGCCCAAGGTGAGGGTATGGCCGCCAGCCATATACTTGGTGTACATGTCGACCAGCTCGCCGCCCATATCACACGTGAGCAGATACTGGTCGTGACCGATGTGCACCGGCTCCTTGCCCATCATCTGGCGCAGTTTGTTGTACTGACTTGCCGGCGTCACAGACAGGCCTGTCATGTCGGCATTGCTACCCCCGAACGCCTTGGGAAGCTTTTCGCCCATGGTCTTGCACATCTCACTTGGGGTCACCGAAGGATCCGAGCCGCCAAGCGGGTAACTCAGATACGAATCGATCTGTACATGCTCGCCGGCAACATCGGCGATATCGACCTTCTTGCCGGTCTCGTCGTTGTTGTCCGCCGACTTGCCCTTGCCGTGCCATGCGGGGTACAAATCGACCGTACTATCAGCCAGCACCATGCGATCGGCCTCAGACGGATTGACATACTCTTTGTAGTAGTCGAGCGTTTCGGGCGTGTAATAGACATACGTCTGAGACACATCAACAGGGTTATAGCGCTCCAGGTTTTCGTTCATCACGTTGGCAATCGACATACCGCACGTCACCGAAGTGATGGCCAAAAACAGGAGCATCGCGATGACGCCCATCGAAAAGCACACCGTGTTGACCTTGGCCGCAAGCTGGCGCACGGTAAACATGTTGAGGCCGCGCCAATACACGTCGCGCAAGCTCTGCAGCAGCTTAATGAGCATGCCCGAGAGTCCCCAGAACAGGGCAAAGGTGCCCACGGTAACCATAGCGGTCGTAATACCAAACTGGTTCATGGCCTCTTGCAGCTTGCTGTCCGTCGCGGTTAGCGGGAACCCATCACGTAGCAGACGGTAATAGGCCACGCCCACAAGCACCACGCCCACGACAAAGATGGCAATCGCGATCCAGGGGTTGCGTGTCTTGATGCTCTCGTTGCGACGCTCGGCACCCATAAGCTCGATGAGTTTGGTACGACGCACGGCGCGAAGGTTCAGCAGCAGCGTGAGCACAAACATTACGAGCATGCAGGCAAGGGTCAGGTTGAACGCATGCACCGAGAAAAAGAAGTGGAAATTGGCGATCTGTGTCTTAAAGAGCGAGGCCGTAAAGAACGTCATAAGCTGGGAGAGTCCCACACCCAGCACAATGCCGGCGACAAAGGCGCCGACCGAGACAATCACCGTCTCGAGCGCCATGATCGTGGCGACGCGCCCGCGCCCCATGCCGAGCACCTGGTACAGGCCAAACTCCTTCTTGCGGCGTTTCATGATGAAGTTATTGGCATACACCATTAAAAAGGCCATGACACCGGCCAAAAAGTACGTCAGGTTGCCGAGCATGCTGCCCATAACCTGCGCCAAGCCCTTTTCATCGATGCCGGCGATGTCGACCTGCATCGAGATGGTGTTAAAGGCATAGAAGACCGTGACGCCCAGGGTGAGCGTCAAAAGGTAGACGAGGTAGTCGCGGCCGGCGCGGCGGACGTTGCCCCAAGCGAGTTTACAGAGCATCGGAGCCCTCACCGCCCATCATGGCAACGACCTCCATAATGCGGTCGAAGAACTCTCGGCGGTCGATGTCGCCGCGGCGCAGCTCGGTGAAGATCTTGCCGTCGCGAATAAACAGCACACGGCTCGTGTAGCTGGCAGCAAAGCTGTCGTGCGTGACCATGAGCACGGTGGCGCGTAGGCGGCGGTTAAGGGCCTCCAGGCTCTCGAGCAGCAGGCGAGCGCTCTTGGAATCGAGGGCGCCGGTGGGCTCGTCGGCCATGATCATGGCGGGGTCGGTGACGAGCGCGCGAGCTGCGGCAACGCGCTGCTGCTGACCGCCGGACATCTGGTAGGGATACTTGTCGAGCACCTGGCTGATGGACAGGCGCGCTGCCACATCCTGCACGCGGGTCGAGATCTCTGCCGAGTTTGTGCGGGCGATGGTGAGCGGCAGGGCGATGTTCTCGCGTGCCGTGAGCGTATCGAGTAGGTTGGAGTCCTGGAAGATAAAGCCGAGCTCCTCGCGGCGGAACTGCGAAAGCTTGGCCTGCTTCATGCGCGTCACGTCCTGACCGTTAATGCGGATCGTGCCGCTCGTGGCGCTATCGATGGTCGAGACGCAGTTGAGCAACGTCGACTTGCCCGAGCCCGAAGCGCCCATGATGCCCACGAATTCCCCGCGGTTGACGGTAAAGCTGACGTCGTTGAGCGCGCGGGTCACGTTGCCCAGCGCCCCATATACCTTTTCGAGATGCGCGACCTCCAGTACCGGGGTCGCCATGTGCGTGGTTTGCATACCGAGTCCTTTCTTGCGATTAGTCTACGGCATCTATAGTCGCAAGAAGACGAGTCGGCTACCATCGATATGGCTTACGCTTGCCTTACCGTTGTGTAAGGTACGGGTAGCCGCCCTGCCACGTGTTGATATTGAGAGAGGACTCCTGTTGAAGACTGTTCATGTTGCCGCTGGGATCATTCGCAAGGAAGGATCTGACGAGCTGCTTGCCGTGCAGCGCGGCTACGGCGACATGCAGGGACTTTGGGAGTTTCCCGGTGGCAAGCTCATGCGCGGCGAGTCGCCCGAGGACGCCGTACACCGCGAGCTTATGGAAGAGTTGCAGGTCAAAGTCACCAATCTGCGCGATTTCTATACCGTTGAGTACGACTACCCCGATTTTCATCTCTCCATGGAGTGCTACTACTGCTCGCTGGCTAAAGAGTCTGGCGAGCCCCAGAAGCACGACCGCCAGCTCGATATCCGCTGGATTCCGCGCACCTCGCTTGCCACCGTTGAGTGGATGCCCGCCGACAAGGGACTCATTGATGCCCTAATTGAGTTGAAGGAAGACCGGCTTGAGGCCAACGGCGTTGCCAACGACGCTGAGGCCACCACGACCGACGAGCCCGCCACCAAACCCAAGCGCGCACCTAAGCGCCGTAGCAAAAAACGCCCCAAGCCCGGCCTACTCGACGGCATCGATACCTCGGACCTCTCCGCCGACGAGCGCGAACTGGTGCGCCGCCGCGCCGCCATCAAAAAGTCCATGAAGGGTAACAAGCGCGCCAACACCAAACCCGAGCTGCTCGTACGTCAGCGCCTGCGCGCCGCGGGCCTTACGGGCTATCGCTTGGAATGGAAGGTACCCGGCAAGCCCGACATCGCCTTTCCCGGGCGCAAAATCGCTATCTTTGTCAACGGCTGCTTTTGGCACCGCTGCCCTAAGTGCAATCCAAGCCAGCCCAAGCGCAACGTTGAGTTTTGGGAAGCAAAATTCCGTCGCAACGTCGAGCGCGATCGCGCCGCGGTGGCAGCGCTCACTCAAATGGGCTGGACACCCATAACCATCTGGGAATGCGAACTCAAAAAAGACCGCATCGACGCCACCATGGAAAAGGTCATCGAGCAGGTGCGCGCCGCCGCACCTCAGCGCTAGGAACGAGCCGCCCACACGCCCCACACAGGCGAGCCACATCCGCGCCATAAACCTTAGAAAGCCCTTAAGCTCAAAACCTTTCAAGAGTGTTAATCGATGGCTTTGACCTGCGGTTTCATCGTAACATCAAATCAGGTTAAGCCTTTCTTTAGCGCTTCTTTGTGACAGCCGCGGCATAATACTGCCAACGCACGGGACCTAGCAGCACACCCCGTGCGCAACCTTTTGGTGGACATTGAGGAGGCCGCATAAGCATGCATTCTTCCAACGACGCAGCACAGCAGCCATCCCTAAATCATGCAAACCTTTTCTCCTTCCCCCCGACACAGAGAAACGGCCTCCTCGACTCCCCCACCACAAAAACCAAACGCTCTGCAGACCAACACCTCAACCTGCAGACATCCTTCGAAAAACTCCAAGCCTCACTTGACCAGGCATTCCCCAACCAAGCCCGGGCATACTAACCCCTCATCAACAAAGTCGCCCTAACGCGCCATTATTTCCGCCCAACGTCACAAGGGCGACGACCTCGAGTAGGTCAACCTGGGAGGGACGAGGGCTTAGTTCCCCAATCTTTCCGCAGGGGGCAAAAAGCCTCGCCGCACGAAGTGCGCAGCGAGGCTTTTTGCATGCCCGAGGACGATTGGGGAACTAAGCCCTCGTCCCTCCCCGGGATATGTAGCGAGTCGGAGTACCCTTGCTGTTACTCTGCTTTGCCCACAGAGTTGAGGTTGGTCATGCGGATCTTAACCAGCTCGGTGATCTCACGCATGCCCTCCTTGGCCGGCTTCTTGGGGTCGAAGCAGGCTGGGTTCTCGGCCATGTAGGCCATGAAGCCCTTGGTGTAGGCCTGACGCAGCTCGGTGGCGTAGTTAACCTTGCAGATGCCGTTCTTCACAGCCTCGGCAACCTGCTCATCGGGCACACCGGAGGTGCCGTGCAGAACCAGCGGCACGTCGACGGCGTCGCGAATGGCCTTGACCACGGACTGCTCGATGTGCGGATCGCTCGTGTACACACCGTGGCTGGTGCCAACGCCAATAGCGAGGGAGGTGCAGCCGGTACGCTCGACGAACTCCTTGGCCTCGGCCGGATCGGTGTAGGGGCTCTCGCCCTCAACCGCGGGACCGTCGTCCTCCTTGCCGCCAACCTTACCGAGCTCAGCCTCGACGGGCACGCCCATGGCGCGGCCAGCATCGGCGACGGACTTGGTCAGGGCGATGTTGTCCTCGAAGGACTCGTGCGAACCGTCGATCATGACAGAGGTGTAGCCCGTGCGGAAAGCCTGCATGCAGCGGTCATAGCCATCGCCGTGATCGAGGTGCAGAGCGACGGGCACGGAAGCGCGCTCGGCGGCAGCCTTGACCATGCCGTAGAAGTAGTCCAGACCAGCGGTCTTGATGGTGCCCGGGGTGGTCTGCATGATGACGGGGGACTTGGTCTCCTCGGCAGCGGCCAGAACGGCCATAACAAACTCGAGGTTCTCGACGTTGAAAGCGCCAACAGCGTAGTGGCCGGCCTGAGCGTCCTTGAGCATCTTTTCGGTGGTA
>CAVHBE010000048.1:4807-9435 GCA_963634045.1 Methanobrevibacter smithii | reverse complement strand
GTAACAAGTGCCATGAGCGTTTGCTCCTCTCCCTCGCCCGCATCTGGACATCGGGCGTAGTTGTTCACAAGGTGTTTTACCTTGCGTTTTGCTGCGCTCATTGTATGAAATTACGCGGCTTTACACGCGCGAGATATTGAGCCCATGCAGGTCAATACAGTCGTTTTTGAAAAGTAAACGGAAGGAATATGAGCCGAGTGGACATGTTCGATATTGAATTTTGGGCGTTCAACGTCTTTCTTTTATAGAAAAGATAAGTAATCGAAAGGTGTTTTCTTACTCAAAAAGAAAATGAACGAAAATAGAGTCAACACAATTCCTGCAAATTTAGCCGAGAATGGAGCAAGCATGGTCCAAGCCACCAACCGTGCCTTTGCCGACGAACGCCGTACCGCCATTTTGGAAATGCTCGATCATAATGCCTCGGTGCAGGTAGCAGAGATCGCCCAGACCTTTGGCGTGTCCTCCGTCACCGCCCGCGCCGACCTGGACGCGCTCGCCGAAGCAGGCAAGCTGCGCCGCACGCACGGCGGTGCCGTATCACTCCACAAACGTCTGACCGTCTCCACGCAGGATCGCCGCATCAATGTCAACGTCGCCGCCAAGCAGGCCATCGCGCAAAGCGCCATCGAGCTCGTCAATGACGGCGACACGCTGCTCGTCGACTCGGGCACCACGGCGCTCGAGTTCGTCCGGCTCCTCGATCAGCGCGACGGTATCACCGTCATCACGGCCGACATTACCATTGCCGATTACATCGACGAGAGCATGCCCTCAGTCGATGTCGTCATGCTGGGCGGGGCGCTGCGCAAAGGCCATCGTTATTTGTACGGACCGCTCACTATGCAGGCGCTCCAAATGGTCCATGCCGATCTGGCCGTCATGTGCCCCGGCGCCTTTGTCCCCAGCTGCGGCTTTACGACCGACTTTCCCCAGATGGCCGAGACCAAAACGGCCATGATCACCGCGGCCCATCAAAGCGTCGCCCTCATGGACGCCAGCAAGGTTAACGGACGCGGCATGTACCGCTTTGCCGAGCTTGCCGATGTCGACTCCATCGTGATGGACCGTGACCCCGACCATGCCGTCGCCACCTCGATCGCCGAGGCCACCGACAGCTCACGTCCAGCCCTCGTCATCGCCGGCGCTTAAACAAAAACCACCACAAAGGCCTCCTTTGTGGTGGTTGAGCATCAGAAGTGAATGTGCCGCTACTTGGACAGCTCGTCGGCGAGAACCTCGATCTGGGCGCGCGAGGCGTCGTTGAGCGAGCCCAGCACAGTCACCTTGTTCTGCGTCAGGGTGATGTCCTTCATGCCCTCGAGCTCCTTGGTCATAACCTTGGCAGCTGCGGGCGCCCAGGAACCGGACTCGACAAGCGCCACGGTGCGGTTCTGGTAGGCATGCTCGGCGAGCGTGTGGATAAAGGTGCTCATGCACGGGAAGATCTCGCCCTGATAGGTAATGGAGGCGAGCACCAGACGGTCATAGCGGAACGCATCCTCAACGGCCTCGGCCATGTCGTCGCGAGCCAGGTCAAAGACGGAGACCTTCTGGCCGCGAGCCTCAAGCGCAGATGCGAGCTCCTCGACGGCAGCCTTCAGATGGCCATACACGCTCGCATAGGCGATCGTGATGCCCTCGTCCTCGGGCTGATAGCTCGACCAGGTGTTATAGGTGTCGAGGTAGTAGCCCAGGTTCTCGGTCAGCACGGGGCCGTGGAGCGGACAGATGATCTGAATGTCCAGGTCGGCGGCCTTCTTGAGCACGGCCTGCACGAACTTGCCGAACTTACCGACGATGCCAAAGTAGTAGCGGCGAGCTTCGCAAGCCCACCCCTCGGGGTCCTCGATGTCGTTGGCGCCGAACTTGCCAAAGCCGTCGGCGCTAAAGAGCACCTTGTCGGTTGCCTCGTAAGAGAACAGTACCTCGGGCCAGTGCACGTTGGGGGCGCCGATAAAGGTCAGGCTGTGGCCACCCAGGTCGAGCACGTCGCCCTCTTTGACGACCATCTTGCGCTCGGGGTAGTCGGTGCCAAAGTAGTTGACCATCATGCGGAAGGCGCCCATGCTGGCCACAATCTGTGCCTGGGGATAGCGCTCCATAAAGGCGGCGATACCGGCGGAGTGATCGGGCTCCATGTGATGGACAACCAGGTAGTCGGGCGTACGGCCATCGAGCACGGCCTCGAGGTTGCCGAGCCACTCGTCAACAAAACCGCCGTCGACTGAATCGGCGACAGCGATCTTTTCGCCCAAGATAACGTAGCTGTTGTATGCCATACCGTTCTCGGACACATCGTACTGGCCCTCGAACAGGTCAATGTCGTGATCGTCGACGCCAATGTAGCGGATATCCTTGGTGATCTCCATCAGGCAAAGCCTCCTAGATAGACAAAAGAACCCGTCTATCATAGCACTCGCCTTCATAGCCACGGCTATCTGTCAGCATCCTTATCGATTGTTATTGAGGCGGAATATACCACCGTTTACCTGCATAAACTATGTGCATGGTATCGCCGTGCTATGTCGAATAATGAGCTGGCCGGGAATACGGATGGCAACGGTTTTGCCCGCCGTACCCGCCTCGGGAACCGCATGCTCGAATACCTCGCGTCCGCGCTGATGTAGATCGAATCGCACGGTCGTGAGCTCGTTGTGTGCCACAAAATCATCGAGCGAATCATCGACGCCCACCACGCTCACGTCCTCGGGCACGCGCAGACCGCTATCGCGCAGCGCTGCGATCGCGCCATTTGCCATCTGGTCGTTTGCCGCATAAATCGCCGTCATGGTGCGATCGTGCTCGGCCAGGTACCTGCCGGCCTCGTAACCGCTGTTGGCAGACCAGTCGCCCTCGAGCGGCTCTGCCGGCTCGATGTGTTTACGCTCGAGTGCATCCTGCCAACCGGCACGACGAAATTGCTCGTCGACCGAGAACGACGGGCCGCCAATATAGCGAATCTGCTCGTGCCCCAGCTCAAACAGGTGATCCATAAGCAATAGCGAGCAGCCGTAATGGTCGGAATCGACCGTGGTCACCCGCGGATGCGCATACATGGTAACGATGACCGTGCCAATGCCCGGCAGTGGATCAAACGTCTCAAAATCGGGCGCCATGCGACTCATGCCGATGATGATGCCGTCCACGGGCAGTGCGGCCATGCGACGCGTTGCCTCGGCAAGCGAAAACTCCTCGGTCTTGGACATCTCGACCAGCGTGATGGCGCAATTATGCTCGCGAGCAGCGCTGGCGATGCCGTCGATCATTGAGAGGTTGCCAAACTTGGTGACATCGTTGACGCACAGGCCGACCGAATGGTAACGGCCGTCGCGCAGCGAGCGACCGGCATAACTCGGACGAAAGCCGAGCTCTTGCATGGCGGCCTGCACGCGCTGGCGCGTCTGCTCGTTAACGTTGGGCAAGCCGTTGGCGACGCGCGAAACCGTCTGCTGCGAAACGCCAGCAGCGCGGGCGACGTCGGCCATGGAGACCGGACGCGTACCTGTATCGTTGGACGGGCGCCTTGCCACAGGATCACCTTCACCCTTGCGAGATCTGAATAGCGTGCATGCCGGCCCGGGCAGAAACACACCCCGCGCCGAAGCCCGCTATCGTCGGACGCATGTTAACGTACTCTACTTTTTCAATCCGCAACTCTTCTGCTTTATAAGTCCATACGGCAGTACCGTTCACGGCTGTATTTCTACCGATTACCAGATTCTCAAAAAGTGACAAGCGATGTGTTATGAGTACGTTAACATAGCCCGTAACGTGCGGTATCGTGAACACTTGGTTCATGCCGCTTTAAGTTGTTAACGTACTCATAACGACGCAAAACCCACCCGGGCGCGCTAAGGAAAGGACTCCCATGACCACCCCCGACGAAAAGACATTCGCCACGCTCACCAAGCTGTTCGAGGAGGAGTTTGGCCCCATCGGCGACCGCCAGGTGCTCTACGTGCACGCGCCCGGCCGTTCCGAGATCAGCGGCAACCACACCGACCACGAGGGTGGCCACGTTATCGCCGGTTCGCTCGATGTCGCTGTCGACGGCATCGCCGTGGCAACCGACTCCAACAAGGTTCGCGTCGCCGACGAGGGCTATCCTACGTTTGAAATCGCGCTCGACACGCTAGACGTTCAGGAGTCCGAGAAGGGCACGTCCGCAAGCCTCGTCCGCGGCATGGCCCACGAGATTACAGCCCTTGGCGTTGAGCCCCACGGCTTCGACTTTGCCTTCACCTGCTCCGTCCCCTCGGGTGGCGGTCTTTCCAGCTCTGCCGCCGTCGAGGCCGCATACGGTCGTGCCATGGAAACCCTCTGGGGCGCACCCGCCATCGAGCCCGTCGCGCTCGCCCAGATGAGCCAGCGCACCGAGAACAACTATTACGGCAAGCCCTGCGGTCTGATGGACCAGGCCGCTGTGTGTCTGGGCGGCCTTGCCTACATGGACTTTGAGGACCAGGCTCAGCCTAAAACCCAGAAGCTCGAGCTCAACTTTGAGGATCACGGCTATGCGCTTGTGCTCGTTAAAGTAGGCGCCGACCACGTGGCCGCCACCGACGACTACGCCGCCGTTCCGCGCGAGATGCAGGACGTCGCCGCCGAGTTTGGCAAGGTACGCC
>CAVHBE010000048.1:0-4761 GCA_963634045.1 Methanobrevibacter smithii | reverse complement strand
AGGTACGCCTGTGCGAGGTCGATGTTGCCGATTTTGACGCCAAGCTCCCCGAGCTGCGTGCCAAACTGGGCGACCGTGCCTGCCTGCGCGCCGTTCACTACTGGTACGAAAACGGCCTGGTCGACAAGCGCTGGGCAGCGCTCAACGCCGGCGACATCGACCAGTTCCTGGTCCTGACGCGCGAGTCCGGTGCCAGCTCCGCCATGTACCTTCAGAATGTCGTTGCCAAACTGGGCTCCGAGCAACCTTCCATGTACGCGCTTGCTCTTGCCGAGCATGTGCTCGACGGCCGTGGCGCCGTTCGTATTCACGGCGGCGGCTTTGGCGGTACCATCCAGGCCTTCGTGCCGCTCGATCTGGTCGACACCTTCATCACCAAGATGAACAGCTGGCTGGGCGAGGGCTCTGCCCGTCACTACGCCATCTCTGACAAGGGGGCTTACGCGGCATGGCTGTAATGACTGACGTGCGCGAGGCCGCGCAGAACCTGATCGAGTACGCTATTCACCGATCGATGATCGGCCAGGACGATCGCATCTGGGCCTACAACACCATTCTCGAGTGCATCGGCGCCACGGGTCCGGCGCTCGACATGGCCTGGGCGCTCCAGGTCGAGAAACTCTCGTTCTTGCACCCCGATACACTCCCCAATTTTGACCTGGAGGGCACGCTTGCCGCGCTTTCCGAGGCCGCCGTTGTCAACGGTGCCGCCGAGGACACGGCATCGGGCCGCGACCGCATCGCCATGCGCATCATGGGCGTGCTGATGCCGAGGCCTTCGGTTGTAAACGAGGAATTCAACGGCCGCATGGGCGTCAACGAGCCCCGCGCCGCGACCGACTGGTTCTACGGCCTGTGCTGTGACGCCGGTTACGTGCGCCGCGCCGCCATCGCGCGCAACATCAAATGGAGCACTTCCACCAACTGGGGTGACCTGGAGATCACCATCAACCTGTCAAAGCCCGAAAAGGACCCGCGCGATATTGCTGCGGCCGGTGCCGCCAAAAACACAGGCGAGAAGTATCCCGCCTGTCAGCTCTGCATCGAAAACGAGGGCTACCCCGGACGCTCCGCCGCAGCCGACGGCGGCGCTCACCCCGCCCGCCAGAATCTGCGCGTTATCCCCATCCAGCTCGACGGCGAGCGCTGGGGTTTCCAGTACAGCCCGTATGCGTATTTTAACGAGCACTGCATTGCTATGAGCTCCGAGCATCGCCCGATGCACGTGGACCGCAAGGGCCTGACCTGCCTGCTCGACTTTGTCGACCTGTTCCCGCACTACTTTATTGGCTCCAACGCCGATCTGCCTATCGTGGGCGGCTCGATCTTGTCGCACGACCACTTCCAGGGCGGCGCGCACGAGTTCCCCATGATGCACGCCGCCGAGATCTCGCAGTTTAGCGTGCCCGGATTTGATCAGGTTAGCGGTACCGTGCTGCAGTGGCCGCTCTCGGTGCTGCGCCTGCGCTCGCATGACCGCGCCCAGCTGCTCGACGCTGCCGAGAAGATTATCCTCGCCTGGCGCAAGTGGACCGATGAGTCTGTGGGCGTCATCGCGTACACAGCCGATGGCGTGGCGCACAACACCGTGACGCCCGTCATCCGCCGCGTCGACTCTCGCGGAAATGCCGGCGGCGAAATCTACGAGGCCTACCTGGCGCTTCGCTGCAATATCACGACCGACGAGCACCCGCTAGGCGTTTTCCACCCGCATGCCGAGTACCACCACATTAAGAAGGAGAACATCGGCCTGATCGAGGTCATGGGCCTGGCCATTCTGCCGCCGCGCCTGGTTCCCGAGCTTGGCGCTGTCCGTGAGCATCTGCTGGCAGCCAAGGTCGATGCCAGCTACGATCTTGCCGGTGCGCTCGAGGGCGATGATCTTTGTCGCAGCCATGCCGCGTGGGCCGAGGACGTCTTTGCTCGCCGCGCCGACGAGCTTACGGCGGATAACGCCATCGATATCCTGCACGAGGAGGTCGGCGTGGTGTTTGGCCATGTGCTCGACAACGCCGGCGTCTTTAAGTGGGACGAAGCCGGCCGCGCCGCCCAGCAGCGCTTTATCGACTCGCTGTAGAGCACAGACCCGGACGCTCAACGGCAGCCCCCACGACATAGCCACCTACACGACAACGGCGCCCGCCGGCAACATCGCCGGCGGGCGCCGTTTTCTGATGCAAGGGTAGCTAATTTGCACCAAAACAAGGAGTGTTCCAAACTGCCGGCAGAGAAGGAGCGCCCCAGGTGCCGACCTTAACCCCACATTATTCGATGGAGAAACGTGGTTACCTCCCACATTATTCGATGGAAAAACGTGGTTTACTCCCACATTTTTCGATGGAAAGACCAAGACGGTCTTATACTAACCATGATCGTTAGGGGGCAGTATGCAGCGACAGCTAATGGACGAACTCATCGCTTGGAAATCTAGGTCAAACCGCAAGCCCCTCCTGCTTAAGGGGGCCCGCCAGACGGGAAAAACCTGGCTTCTCAACGAATTCGCAGGCCAGCAGTATCAAAACGTCATCCGTTTTGACTTTATGCTCGAACCGGGCGCACGTTCGCTGTTCGACGGAAGCCTTGACCCCAAACGCATCATCTCCCAGATAGAGCTCCTGCGCGGCCAGACCATAACGCCGACAGACACGCTCATCATCTTCGACGAAATCCAAGAGGCACCGCGTGGCATCACCTCGCTCAAATACTTCAACGAGCTGGCGCCGGAATACCATATCATGGCAGCCGGCTCCTATATGGGGCTCGCGCTCCGACGCGAAAACGAGTCGTTCCCCGTCGGCAAGATCGACCAGCTTACCATGCGCCCCATGGGGTTTGTCGAGTTCGTTCGTGCCGTCGATGGCGATCCGCTCGCAGATGCCATCCTTGCCGCAGACATGGACCTGCTGGCGAACGTTTCCGAAAAGCTCGAGCGCCTGCTCAAGGAATACCTCGTTGTCGGTGGCATGCCAGAAGTTGTCTCCGCTTTCGCCGCCTCCCACGATTTCATCGAGGCCCGCAGGCTTCAGCAGCAAATCATCGAAGCTTATGAATCCGATTTTGGCAAGCATGCGCCAGCCCGCATCGTCGAGCGCATGAGGCTGGTTTGGAAATCCCTTACCGGCCAGCTCGCAAAGGAAAACAAGAAGTTCGTCTACGGTGCGCTCCGTCCCGGGGCGCGCGCACGCGATTTTGAGGAAAGCCTCCAGTGGCTCATGGACTATGGAATCGTTCATAAGGTGCCACGTGTTTCCGCCCTAAGAGCACCGCTCACAAGCTACGAGGATCTCTCGGGCTTCAAGCTGTTCTGCATCGACACCGGCATCCTCGGAGCACTCTCCGGCCTCTCGCCAGCCATTGTTCTGAACGGGCCCGCTGTTTTTACGGAGTTCAAAGGCTCGCTGACCGAGCAATACGTCGCACAGGAGCTTTTGCTCCAAGGCAAAACTCCCGCGTATTGGTCATCCTCCTCCGGCAATGCAGAGACTGACTTTGTCATCGACCATGCGGGGACCGTGCTTCCGCTCGAGGTCAAGGCGGCAGAGAACCTCAAAGCAAAGAGCCTGAGGATTGCCTGCGAGAAGTTCAAGCTCGAGCGCTGCGTGAGAACATCGTTAGCGGCATATAGAGACGAGGGCACGCTCGTCAACATTCCGCTCTGGGAGATTGGGCAAATCGACAAGCTGGCATAGGCGCTGTGGAGGGGGTGCCCCGTAAGGAGTGTCCCAAACTGCCGGCACAAAAGGAACGTCTCTATCTGCCGCATTCCCGAAGCAAGGCAACGCCGATGTTTTGGCAACGGCAGCGAGCGGGCCGCATTTGAGACAAGGTGACGTGAAACGAAAGGGCGCTGACCTTCTGGTCGCGCCCTTGAAGTTGAACGTCAGATTGTCCAAATGCGGCCCGCGCAGCGTCGGCAGGTTACGGCGTTTGGTAAAACGCCGTAACTCGACGCCGTAACCCTAAAGCTCCGTTACTTCAACGTTGTTGTAGATCTCGTCCCAGCGGTCCATGACCAGGTGGCCGGTCTTGGGATCCATGGCGTTGAGCTTGCCGCAGGTATTGGCGGTCTTGAGCACCGTGACGTCGTCGGCGCCAGCAGCAATGGCATGTGCAAAGCCGGCGATGGTCGAGTCACCGGAACCCGTCGCGTTCACAGCCGCAATCGCAGGCGTCTTGGCGCGGAACGCGCGACCCTCATGGAAGCCCACCGAACCGGCAGCGCCCATCGAAACGACAACCCAGGGAATACCGGCAAAACGGTCATCGGCGGCAAGCGCCTCGCGCAGGGCATCGACATCATCGGTCGTAAAGGACGTACCCAGCAGGCCGTTAATCTCGGTCAGGTTGGGCTTTACGAGCTCAGGCTTAGCGTCGGACTCCAGCGCGGCCTCCAGCGATGCACCCGAGGTATCGAGCAGCACCTTGGCGCCCGCCTCCTCGGCGATCTTAACGAGCTCGGCATAGTAGCCGGCATCGACGCCACGCGGCAGCGAGCCCGAAAGCGTCACAACGTCCGCCTTCGCTGCAAGCTCGGCAAACTTGCCCGTAAAGGCCTCGAGCTCGGCCGGGGCGATCTGCGGGCCGCTCTCCAAAAGCTCGGTCTGATTTCCCTCGTGCAGAATATTCAGGCAAATGCGCGTCTCACCGGCGATGGGCACAAAGTCGTTCTTGACGCCGTCGGCATCCATAAGCTCGGCCATATAGGCACCCATGTGGCCGCCGAGCAGACCGGTCGCGAGCACATCGTCGCCCAACTGCAGC
>CAVHBE010000047.1:0-5836 GCA_963634045.1 Methanobrevibacter smithii | reverse complement strand
CCACCGCATTGGCCGCACGGGCCGCGCCGGCGAGCTGGGCTGGGCCATCACGTTTGTGACCGAGCAGGACGTCGACGAGTTCTACGAGATCGAGAAGCTCATGGACAAGACCGCCGACATCTACGAGGCCGGTGACTTGCATGTGGGTCCCAACCCGCCCGCCGTTGACCCCGAGCGCGATCCTGCCGCCTTTAAGGTGAAGAAGAAGACCAAGCGCGGCAAGTCCAAGAGCAAGAAGAAGCTTGAGCAGGCGCGTCGCGACGGCAAGCGCAACGGCGACGATTACGGCGATGTGGCCGGTCGTTCCAACCGCGGTCGCGACGAGCGCCGCGGCGACGGCGAGCGTCCGAGCCGTCCCAAGCGCGGCGGCAAGACCCGCGTGCGCGAGGGCGTTCAGGCTCGCGTGGACGAGGCTGTGGAGAGCGTGGCCCGCGAGGTGGCTGCCGAGGAGCGCGGCGGTGCTGCTGCCGCCGAGCAGGCGCCGCGCGGCAACCGTGCCGAGCGCCGTGCCAAGCAGTTCCAGGGCGAGGCGCATCGCCGTCGCCGCGAGGACGAGGACCGCGGCGGTCGTCGCCGTGTTGAGCGCGAGGACGAGGGCCGTGGCTCGCGTGGCGGCAAGCGTGGTTCGGGCGATCGTCATCGTTCCGGTCGCGATGGCGAGCGCGGCGGCCGTGATGAGCGCCGTGGCGGCGAGGACCGCGGTTCGCGTGGCGAGCGTGGTACTCGCGGCGGCGAGTCCCGTGGCGGCAAGCGCTTTGATGAGCGCGGTGGCCGTGGCGGCGAGCATCGCGAGGGCACTCGTGGCAATGGCAGCCGCAGCGGTGCTGGCCGCTCTAACGAGTCGCGCGATCGCCGCGATCCGCGTGCCAGCCGCGATCGTCGCGATGACTGGCGCAACTACGACGATACCCGCGAGGAGCGTCGTGGCGGCTATCGTGGCGGACGTGGCGGCAACCAGGCCGGCTCCCGCGGCGGCCGTGCCGGCGGTCGCGATAATCGCGGCAGCTATGGCAACAGCCGTGGCGGCAAGCGCGGTAGCAGCTCCCGTCGTCCCGGTGACGGCGGCGGCAAGCGTAAATAACACACGCATCGCCCGCTAGAGCGAGGTGAACCAAGGGCCCCGAGCAACTACGCTCGGGGCCCTTTTTGTTTGCCGTATCCGATCGCTAGTTCAAATGTGATTTCCTCGGGAATGCATCTAGAGGATGCCGTGGACCTGTTTCCTGCCATGCGGCAATGGGTCCCATGGGGTGCGCCGTGCATTTTTTGGAGTATTCTGCAGTTCGAGTTGCCTGCATATGATTCGACGTCGCCAACGGTGGCCTTCGGATATCCCTGGCGAGCGTTCTGAGTCAGATTTCGCCGTTTTCCGGAGCAGGGGCGCGTCATTCTCGCCATGTCGGGACTTAGAATGATACGGCGCCCTACAGTTTTGCTCACCCGCGGCGGTGCTGGCGTGGTTACGTTGCAGAATACTCCGTTTTTTGCACGGGCCAGGATGGGGTACCTTAGGAGAACACGGCGGTATCCCGTAAATATATACAATCTGTACCGTAATTTATACAAAACGAAGAGGCAGACAGCGTAGGGTGGGTGCATTGGGGTGCTTGGTGCATCAAAACGGGGACCCCACGTGCCGTATACTCTGGCTGGATGTGAAAGCGGCTTGACGCGTTGCCAGGCGTAGGGGAGGGTGCCTCGATGAGCGTATTCGAAATTGTGTTTAGTCCGACGGGTGGAACGCGGAAGGTGTCTGGCCTTGTGGCCGGGGCACTGGGCAAGAATACCGTTACCGTCGATCTGACCGATAGCGGGCTAGATTTCAGCGCTGTCTCGATGACTGAGGACGACGTGGCCGTAATCTCTGTGCCGGCGTATGCCGGTAGAATCCCGGCTGTGGTGGCTGACCGGTTGGGCATGGTGCGCGGCAACGGGGTTCGGGCTGTTTTGGTTTGTGTATACGGAAACCGCGCGTTTGAGGACACGCTCGTAGAGCTGGAGGACGTTGCGAAGCATGCGGGATTCCGGGTGATCGCGGCAGTTGCGGCCATTGCAGAACATTCCATTGCGCGACAGTTTGCTGCCGGTCGTCCGGATGCGCAGGACTCGGCGCAGCTTGCTGAGTTTGCGCAGCAAATTCAGCAAAAGCTGTTGGCTGAGGATGCGTCCGAGCCCTCTATCCCCGGCAATCGTCCTTATAAACAAGCTGGAGGTCACCGCATGGCACCCGAGGCAACAGAGGATTGCGTCTCCTGCGGTGCATGCGCCGCGGCGTGCCCCGTTTGTGCTATCGACAAAGGTGACCCCAAACGAGCAGCTGGCGAGGCGTGCATCTCCTGCATGCGCTGCATTGCCGTATGTCCGCGAGGCGCTCGTAAGCTTGATCCCAACAAGCTATCCGCTGTTTCCCAGATGCTGAGCAAGGTTTGCGTCGTGCGGAAGGAATGCGAGCTCTTTATCTAGCGCATACGAAATTGGTGCAATGGGACCAGGTTAATCTGCACCAACCTGGTGCAAACAAACCTGTCCCCAATGCACCAGAGCAAGGAGTGTCCCTGGGTGCCGGCAGAAAAGGAACGTCCCTAAGTGCCGCTTAAATACCGTTTATCGGAGAAAAAATACCGTTCGCCGGTCATAATGATTGTTCCGGCTTTGGGCTTGTCTACAATAACCCCCGTAAAAGAAATGCGGAAGGTTACCGAGTCCCTCGGACGTGGGCCTAACCAAAGTCTTTGATCGCGAGCGTCTCAATGGGCGCATTCGATTGATTTTGGTTGGGCTATATTTATGAAGGGACATGCCACCATGGGTTTCTTTTCTCGCCTAATGGGTGGCTCGGATAAACAGACGACTGCGGCTTCCGAGTTCGAAATCCTCGCTCCCGTTTCCGGCGAGCTTGTTCATCTAGAAAATACCAATGACCCCGCTTTTAGCAGCCGTGCCGTGGGCGATGGCGTTGCCGTGGTTCCCCAAGAGGGAACGGTGTGCGCTCCTGTTTCCGGCACCGTCGCGGCGCTGTTTCCGACTGAGCACGCACTGGGCATCATGTCCGACGACAGCTCTGCTCAGGTGATGCTGCACATCGGAATCGACACTGTTAAACTTGAGGGCAAGGGCTTCCATGCGCTTGTTGCCCAGGGTGACCATGTCGACGCGGGCCAGCCCCTCGTCGAGGTCGATTTCGACGTGGTTCGCGCTGCCGGCTTTGATCCCACGGTCTTCGTTATCGTGTGCGAGCGCTCGGGGAACTCGACTCTTCGCGAGCATGCTTCCGGCCCTGTTGCTGTTAAAGAGCCTGACATCTGGCTTTCCGAGTAAATTCTTTTGGTGGGTACCGTGGTTATCAAGCGAGTTTTTAACAACAACGTCGCAATGGTCACTTCGGACGATGGCTCCGAGCTCATCGTCATCGGTCGAGGCCTCTGCTTTGGCCGTCATGCCGGCGATGCCATCGACGAGGCGTCGATCGAAAAGACCTACGCGTTGCAGGAGGGAACTTCTCAGGACTCGCGTACGATTGACCGCTTGGCACATCTTTTGGAGTCCATCCCCACCGTCAACCTCGTGATTTCCGAGGACATTGTTTAGATGCTTCGTCGAGAGCTCAATGTCGACATCAACGATAAGATTCTCATTGCTCTCGCAGACCATATCAGCCTTGCTTTGGAGCGCGAGCGCAAGGGCGTCCCCTGTGAG
Source organism: Methanobrevibacter smithii (assembly GCA_963634045.1). Lineage (GTDB taxonomy): Bacteria > Actinomycetota > Coriobacteriia > Coriobacteriales > Coriobacteriaceae > Collinsella. The sequence goes on along the minus strand of CAVHBE010000047.1, from coordinate 2,140 downwards.
AATCCGTTGCTGCTCGAGATCCAGCAGTTCTATCGCAAGGAGTATGCGCTTGCGGGCCGTGCGCTGCAGATTATCAAGGAGTATATGGGCATCCAGATGAGCGAAGAAGAGCAGGGTTTCATTACCTTGCATATCGTCAACGCCACCATGCCGCAGCGCTCTGACCGCCTGATCGTTTCGGTCCAGCTTGTTCGCGACGTGCTCGCGATTGTTTCCGAGCGCTATGCTACGACCCTCGACGACACCTCGTTGCCCTATGAGCGTTTCGTCCGCCACCTGCAGTTTTTCGCACAGCGGGCGCTTGACCCCACGGCCGGGCAAATCAATGGCGACGCGCTGTTCCGAATCGATGAAACGGCGTATCCCTGCGCATTCTCATGCGCGGACGCCATAGCCGCCCACTTGTCGTCTACCTATAACGTTGTCGTTACCAATGCCGAGAAGAGTTATCTCGCGTATCACATTGTTAACCTGCTTGGAGAACCTGGTCTCTAGGCATAACGTGTCCACACATCGATTGATATAAGGCAAGGCTCACGGTCTTGTCCAGGGCACATCTGTCTTAATTTGCGGAAAAGGAAGGGGAGTACCGCTATGACCGCAAAAAAGAAGTTCAATTTCAAAGCGCCGTTGGAGGTGTTCGCGAAGTCGATCGTCCAGCCGATGATGTATCTCTCGGTTGCCGGCATCCTGCTCATCGTGGGCATCATTCTGACCAACAAGACCATCTGCGCCATGATCCCTGTGCTGGGCTCCGGTCCGTTCCAGCTTGTGGGCGCCGTTGTCTATCAGTCGCTGATGTTTATCATCAACAACCTCTCGATTCTGTTCTGCGTGGGCATCGCCGGCGCCATGGCAAAGAAGAACAAGGGCCATGCTTCGCTGATCGCCCTGATGTCGTTCTTCCTGTTCCTGCAGGCTAACAACATCGTGCTCAACGCCACCGGTTCTCTTGCCGATGCGAGCGGCATGCTCGGCCTTACCGGAACCGGCCAGGCCACCGTTATGGGCATCCAGGTACTCGATACCGGCGTGTTCGGCGGCATCATCCTCGGTTGCATCACCGGTGCCGTGTTCAACAAGTACTCGAACAAGCAGTTCCCCATTGCCCTTTCGATGTTCTCGGGCGTTCGCTTCCCGTTCCTGATTATGATCATCATTTCCTGGATCATGGGCGCTGGCTTCTGCATCGTTTGGCCTCCGGTTCAGGGTGCCATCTCCTCCGTTGCCGGTATCATTAAGGAGTCGGGCAACATCGGTCTGTTTATCTACGGCATGCTCAACAAGCTGCTCGTTCCCACCGGCCTGCACCACCTCATCTACACCCCGTTCCAGTTCTCCGATGTGGGCGGCACCCTGACGCTGGGTGATCAGGTTATCGCCGGCGCCTATCCCATCCGTGTTGCCGAGATGGCAATGACGGGCCAGCCCTTCTCCGATAGCACCTACTTCAACAGCTATACCTTCAACAACCTGTGGCCCTACATCGGCATCGGTCTCGCCTTTATCGTCACCGCTTACAAGGGGAACAAGGATAAGACCAAAGCCGTTATCATCCCGCTGATCATCACCGCCGTGCTCTCCTGCGTGACCGAGCCCATGGACTTCCTCTTTGTCTTTGCCGCTCCCGTGCTCTTTGTCGTTCACTCGGTTCTTTCCGGCATCTTCCTGGTTCTGCTCAAGGTTCTCTCCGTGCCCGCTTCGACTGCAGGCGGCATCATCAACATCGTGGTTTCCAACCTGGTCCTGGGTGTCGACAAGACCAACTGGCCGGTTATGCTCGTGCTCGGAGTCGTCAACGCCGCTCTGTACTTCTTCCTCTTCACCTTCCTTATTAAGAAGCTCAACCTCCACACGCCTGGTCGCGAGGAGGAGTCCGAGCTTGCTGAGTCCGTTGCCGAGGGCGAGGCCGCCGCGTCTGTCGCGGTGAAGCAGGGCGCTGTTGCCGCAGCTCCCGCAGAGGGCGTCGATGCAGGTATTGCCGACCTGGTCGCAGGTCTTGGTGGCAAGGACAACATCGAGGAGCTCGAGAACTGCTTTACGCGTCTCCGCGTGAACGTTAAGAACCCGGACCTCATCGATGAGAGCCTCATCAACCACGTGCCCAACAGCGGCATCAACCGCAACGGCAACAATATCC
>CAVHBE010000046.1:7657-9579 GCA_963634045.1 Methanobrevibacter smithii | reverse complement strand
CGCGTGAACACCCTGACGGTCAAGCCCAAGACCAAGCGCGTGCGCTATGTCGCCGGCAAGACCCGTTCTTGGAAGAAGGCCATCGTCACGCTGGCCGAGGGCGACACCATCGAGGTCTTTGGCAACCAGGCCTAAGACTCGCTGCTGTTGAGTGAGCTCATGCCTCCCAAATAGGGGAGGCGGGAGCTCAAGGTTTTGGGCGTATAAAATGGACACGCCCGGAACCGTGTATACGTCCGGTGTCATCGCACCCGAGGCAGAACCTCGAATCCCTGTCTGCGATGGCTAACGGATTCCTATTGAAAGGGATTGTAATGGCTGTAAAGCACCTTAAGCCGACCTCCGCTGGTAGGCGTTGGCAGACGATCTCCGACTTCTCCGAGATTACCTGCACCAAGCCCGAGAAGTCTCTTCTCGAGCCCCTGCCCAAGAAGGCCGGTCGTAACAACAACGGCCGCATCACCACCCGCCACCAGGGCGGCGGCGTGAAGCGTCGTTACCGCGTGATCGACTTCAAGCGCAACAAGGACGGCGTGCCCGCCAAGGTTGCCACGATCGAGTACGATCCGAACCGTTCCGCTCGCATCGCTCTGCTGCACTACGCTGACGGTGAGAAGCGCTACATCCTGGCCCCCAAGGGCCTCGAGGTCGGTCAGACCATCATGTCCGGTTCTGACGCCGACATCAAGCCGGGCAACGCTCTGCCCCTCGCCGACATCCCCGTCGGTACGCTCATCCACGCCGTCGAGTTCCAGCCGGGCAAGGGCGCTGCTATCGCCCGTTCCGCCGGTAACTCCTGCCAGCTGATGGGTAAGGAGGGCAAGTACGCTATCGTCCGTATGCCTTCCTCCGAGATGCGCCGCATCCTCGTTACCTGCCGCGCCACCGTCGGTGAGGTCGGCAACGCCGATCACTCCAACATCGTCATCGGCAAGGCCGGCCGTAAGCGTCACATGAACGTGCGCCCGACCGTCCGCGGTACCGTCATGAACCCTGTCGACCACCCGCACGGCGGTGGCGAGGGCAAGAACCACACCTCTGGTCGTCCCTCCGTTACCCCCTGGGGTAAGCCGACGAAGGGCCTTCGTACGCGCAAGAAGAAGAAGGTCTCGAACCAGCACATCATTCGTCGCCGTAAGAAGTAATTTCGGATACCGAGTTTTAGGAGAAAGCACTTATGAGCAGAAGTCTCAAAAAGGGCCCGTTCGTGGAGACTCGCCTTCTCTCGCGTATCACCGCGATGAACGAGGCTGGCAAGAAGGACGTCGTGAAGACCTGGTCCCGCGCGTCCACCATCTTCCCCGAGATGGTTGGTCACACCATCGCCGTCCACGACGGCCGCAAGCATGTGCCCGTGTATGTTACCGAGTCCATGGTTGGTCACAAGCTCGGCGAGTTCGCGCCGACTCGTACGTTCCGTGGCCACAAGGCCAAATAGGGGGTTAACCGTAAATGGCAACTAAGTCTATTGAAACTGAGGCCACCGAGGTTCGCGCCGTCGCTAAGTACGTGCGTGTTTCCCCCAGCAAGGCCCGCCTGGTGGTCGATCTGATCCGCCGCAAGCCTGTCGCTCAGGCCTTCGACATCCTCCACTTCTGCGACCGCGCCGTCGCCGTGGATGTCGAGAAGGTTCTCCGTTCCGCCGTTGCGAACGCCGAGAACAACAACGGTCTGCGTGCCGACAACCTGGTTGTCGCCGCTGCCTATGTTGACGAGGGTCCGACGCTTAAGCGCATCCGTCCCCGCGCCAAGGGTTCCGCTTCTCGCATTCTGAAGCGTACTTCCCACATCACCGTCGTCGTTGCTCCTCGAAAGGAGGCGTAAAGCTGTATGGGTCAGAAAGTCTACCCCACCGGCTTCCGTCTTGGCATCACCGAGAACTGGCGCTCCCGCTGGTTCGCAGAGAAGGATTACGCTAAGAC
>CAVHBE010000046.1:0-7609 GCA_963634045.1 Methanobrevibacter smithii | reverse complement strand
CGCAAGTACCTCGAGAAGCGTCTTTCCCGCGCAGCTGTCTCCCGCGTCGAGATCGAGCGCGCTGGCGACAAGGTGAAGGTCATCATCCTCACCGCTCGCCCCGGCGTTGTCATCGGTAAGAAGGGTGCCGAGATCGATACCCTCCGCACCGAGCTCGAGAAGGTCGCTGGCGTCTCCAAGGGCCAGCTCTCCGTCGACGTTGTCGAGATCAAGCGCCCCGAGCTCGACGCCAACCTCGTTGCTCAGTCCATCGCTGAGCAGCTCGAGGGCCGCGTTGCCTTCCGTCGCGCTATGCGCAAGGCTGTCCAGTCCGCCCGCAAGGCCGGCGCCAAGGGCATCCGTATCCAGTGCTCCGGTCGTCTCGGCGGTGCCGAGATGGGCCGTCGTGAGTGGTACCGTGAGGGTCGCGTGCCTCTGCACACCCTCCGTGCCAAGATCGACTATGGCACGGCTGTCGCCAGCACCACCATGGGTGCCTGCGGCGTGAAGGTCTGGATCTACCTGGGCGAGAAGCTCCCGGGCCAGCCTGTTCCCAACCCTGCACTCGAGGGCTCTTCCCGTCCTCGTCGTCGTAACTCCGAGAGGAGGGGTCAGTAGTGCTTGCCCCTAAGCGTATTCTTCACCGCAAGGTGCAGCGTGGCTCCATGAAGGGCCAGGCCAAGGGTAATACCGAGCTGCATTTCGGCGAGTTTGGTATCCAGGCTCTCGAGGCCCATTGGATCACCAACCGTCAGATCGAGGCCGCTCGTATTGCCATGACCCGCTACATGAAGCGTGGCGGTCGTGTCTACATCACGATCTTCCCCGATAAGCCCATCACCAAGAAGCCTGCCGAGACTCGCATGGGTTCTGGTAAGGGTAACCCCGAGGAGTGGGTGGCCGTCGTCAAGCCCGGCCGCATCATGTTCGAGGTCAAGGGCGTGCCCGAGGAGGTCGCTCGCGAGGCTCTGCGTCTTGCACAGCACAAGCTTCCCATCAAGACCAAGATTGTTGCTGCTAAGAACGCTGAGCAGCGCATCGAGAAGGAGATGGCTGAGGAGGCCGCTCTCGAGGCCAAGTGGGCTGCTGAGGACGCCGCCGCCGCCAAGGAGGAGAACTAATGAAGCCCGCAGAGATTCGTGAGCTCTCGGACGCTCAGCTCGTTGAGAAGCTGAAGGAAATGCGCGCCGAGCTCTTTAACCTTCGTTTCCAGATGGCCACCAGCCAGCTGGACAACACCGCTCGCGTCAACACCGTGAAGAAGGACATCGCTCGCGTCCTCACGGAGCAGCGCGCCCGCGAGATCGCAGCGGAGAAGTCCGCTGTCGCCGAGTAGGACCTAAGGAGAGAACATGACTGATTCGCGTAACTCGCGTAAGGTCCGTACGGGTGTCGTTACCTCCGTCTCCGGTGCCAAGACCATCGTTGTCACCATCACCGAGCGCAAGCGTCACCCCAAGTACGGCAAGATGATGACCAGCTCCAAGAAGCTGCACGCTCACGACGAGGAGTGCACGGCTGGCGTGGGCGATACCGTCCGCGTTATGGAGACCCGTCCTATGTCCAAGATGAAGCGTTGGCGCCTCATCGAGGTCGTCGAGCGCGCTAAATAAGCAGTCGCTCTTACGACTTGTACGTTTCCGAAGATGTGCGTATGTCTGGCTTGCATACCACGGGCCGCATAAAGGCTGCGCACCTCTCTTCGGTTCTTAGTTCGGAGGAACATCTACCATGATTCAGATGCAAACCATGCTGAACGTCGCCGACAACTCCGGCGCTCGCAAGATTCGCTGCATCAAGGTGCTTGGCGGTTCCAAGCGTCGTTATGCAGGCATCGGCGATGTGTTCATCGGTGCTGTCCAGGAGGCTACCCCTGGCGCCAACGTCAAGAAGAAGGACGTTGTCCGTTGCGTCGTCGTTCGCACCGTTAAGGAGATCCGCCGCAAGGATGGCTCCTACATTCGCTTTGATGAGAACGCCTGCGTTGTCATCAACAACGATGGTTCGCCCGTCGGCACCCGTATCTTCGGGCCTGTCGCTCGCGAGCTTCGTGACAAGAAGTACATGAAGATCGTCTCGCTCGCTCCCGAGACCCTGTAGTTAGGGGAGATATATGTATATCAAGAAGGGCGATAAGGTCCAGGTTCTCTCTGGTAAGGATCGCGGCAAGCAGGGCGTTGTCCTGCGTGCTCTCCCCGCCGAGAACAAGGTCGTTGTCGAGGGCGTTTCGGTCGTCAAGAAGGCCGTCAAGCCCAACGCTGCCAACCAGCAGGGCGGTATCGTTTCGCAGGAGGCTCCTATCGACGCCTCCAACGTCAATCTCGTCTGCCCCGAGTGCGGTAAGGTTACCCGCGTCGGTCACGAGAAGGACGGCAAGAACAAGCTGCGCGTCTGCAAGAAGTGCGGCCACAAGTTCTAAGCTGCCCGCAACATCAAGTTGCCAGCAAAGGCCCGGATGCCCCACGGGATCCGGGCCTTTTTCTATCCCTACTCATTGGGGACTCATTGGGGACAGACATAAATGAGTGGCCGTTGATTGGCAGTCATTGGGGACATACTCATTGGGGACAGACTTAAATGAGTGGTCGTCGCTTGGCATTCATTGGGGACAGGCTTAAATGAGTGCCGTTGAAACGCCGGTAGCTGGGGACGTTCCCTATGTGCCGGCAGTTAGGGAAGTCCCTATCTGCCGGCAGTTTGGAACACTCCTTTGATGGCTGCGCCCCCCAGAGGGGTGGAGTAATACAGCCTACTCTGTCTTTTATGGCTATGGTGTTCCGTTCCTTTATGTTTCACAAAGATCGTCGCATGCGCATTTACGCGCATAGCCTTGCGCGACAATGCGCATAACCGCGCAAATATGTGCAAACTATGGCTAAATAAAGACTGGTAAGAAAATAAACACGCAAATACGAGCAGATACGCGCGCAATTGTGCGAATATAGGGTTGTTAGAAATGAAGGACTTCCGATGACTTAGGAGGCACATCATGGCAGATTCCAAACAGGCTCCGCTCGACGCCGAAGCAGCCGCTAAGGCGGCATTCGCCTCGGTCCAGGATCAGCCGTTCCCCGACGATATTTTTACGGCTCCCGAGCTTCGTTGGGCTGTGATCGGGTGCGGCGTTATCGCCAACCAGATGGCCCAGTCTCTCGCTCTTGCCGGCCGCAAGCTTGCGGGCGTTGCCAACCGCACTCTGTCCAAGGCTCAAGCTTTTGCAGAGCAGTATGGCGTTGAGAAGGTCTATGAAACGGTCGAGGACCTCTACGCCGATCCGAACATTGACGCGGTCTATATCACCACGCCGCACAACACGCATATCACCTACCTGCGCGCCGCTCTGTCAGCTGGCAAGCACGTGCTTTGCGAGAAGGCCATTACCCTCAACTCCGCCGAGCTCGACGAGGCGCGTGCCATTGCCGACGAGCACAACGTGGTCCTCACGGACGCCACTACGGTGCTCCACATGCCCTTGTATCAGGAGCTGCACCGCCGCATGGATGCCGGCGAGTTTGGCCACATGAACCTTGCTCAGCTCAACTTTGGTAGCTATAAGGAGTACGGCGATCTGACCAATCGCTTCTACAACCGTAGTCTCGCCGGCGGCGCCATGCTCGACATTGGCGTGTATGCCCTGTCTGTCATGCGCCTGTTTATGGCCAGCCAACCCGCTGAGGTTGTCTCGCTGGGCAACACCTGTGAGACCGGCGTTGACGTCGCGAGTGGCATTGTCTGCCGTAACGCCGAGCAGCAGCTGGGCGTGGTGAGTCTTACGCTCCACTCCAAGCAGCCCAAGCGTTCGGTTATCAGCTTCGACAAGTGCTATATCGAGGTCAACGAGTATCCGCGCGCCGACCATGCGACCATCGTGTGGACTGCGGACGGTCGCCGTGAGGAGGTCCACGCTGGCACCGAGGCATACGCTCTGTGCTACGAGATGGCCGACCTGGAGAAGGCCGTTGCCGGCGATGATTCGAAGTGCGAGCTTCTGGGCTATGCTTCTGATGTTATGGAGCTGATGACCAAGCTTCGCGCCGACTGGGGAGTTGTGTACCCCGAGGAGGAGTAAGCGATGCTTGCGGAAGATAGGCTCAACGCGATCGTGTCGATGGTGCAGCGAGCCGGCTCGGTTACCGTGCCGGAGCTTGCTGAGGCCCTGGGCGTGACGGCGTCTACCATTCGGCGCGACCTGCAGACGCTCGACCGAGCGCACCGCATCGCCAAGGTCCACGGTGGGGCGACGAGTCTTGAGCGCGCGCACGTGACGCGCGACCTAACGCTTAATGAGCGCAGCGACCTCCATAACGATGACAAGGAGCGTATCTGCGCCCGTGCGGCGGCGCTTGTGGAGCCTGAGAGCTTTGTATACATCGACTCGGGCTCGACGACGCTCAGGCTCATCGAGCATCTTCCACACCTTGAAGATGTCACCTATGTGACCGATTCCGTGCTCCATGCTCAGCGCCTTGCTTTGCGCGGCATGCGTACCGTGGTGCTGGGCGGCGAGCTCAAACCCGAGACCGAGGCGCTCGTTGGCCCCGATGCCTTGGCAACCTTAGACCGCTACAACTTCAACTGTGGCTTTTGGGGCTCTAACGGCATTGCCGCCGAGCAGGGCTTCACGGCGCCAGATATCGAGGAGGCGCAAGTAAAGCGTATCTCGATGCGCCATACGGCCAAGCGCTTCGTAATCTCGGACGCCAGTAAATTTGGCATGGTGGCGCCCATCAAGTTCGCGGACTTCCGCGACGCAACGATTATTACCGCAGGCGAGGTCCCCGCCAAGTACCGGGCAATGGACAACGTCATCACGGTCTAACAGCAGGGGACGGGCTAAGGCCAAAACCACCGCGAAGGGACAGGAGCCTTTGTGGTGGTTTTGACGTTTGTCCAGATAAGGCCTGCCAAAATAAACCCGTCCCTTTTCGGGAGACTTTAGGGCTCCCAGGGGCAGGGGGCTTCGATGTGGATGTGCTCGCCGATTACGGGATGCGTGAAGGACACGCTGTAGGCGTGGAGCATCAGGCCGCAGGGGCGCGGCGTTCCGTACAGGTCGTCGCCAACCAGGGGATGATGCTCGCTTGCCAGGTGCACACGGATTTGGTGCTTGCGGCCGGTGAGCAACTCGACATCGATATACGAGCGCGTGGGCAGGCCACGACGGCTCTTAAGGCGTTTGAGCACCTTCACGCGCGTTTGAGAAGGCTTGCCGCTGGCGCCGACGCGCATCTTTCGGCTGTCGTGACGGTCGCGGGCGATGGGCTTGTCGATGAGCTTTTCGTTCCAGTCGATCTTGCCCTCGGCGAGCGCTAGGTAGTGCTTTTCGAAAGCGTGGTCGATAATCATCTGGTCAAAGGCGGGCTGCGTCTGTTTGTCGAGCGAAAACAGCACCACGCCGGTGGTGTTGCGGTCCAGGCGGTTGAGCGGCTGCATGTCAGTCGCGGCAAAGCCGTCGCCCATCGCCAGCAACAGGTCGCTGGCGTAGTCGGTAAGCGTGCGCTCGCCGGTGCCGTCGCCGTGGACGATCATGCCGGCGGGCTTGTCGATGGCCATGAGCCAGGCGTCGCAGTAGAGGACTTGAGGTTCTTCGTTCACGTGTAAGCCTTTCGGTTAGCTGATTCCCACAAACATGCAGCCCGAGGCCGCCCCGCGTAGGCGGGCGGCGGGCTTGCGGCCGGCTTGAGCCGCCTCGACGGCGCGACGGACGCGTGCGACGGCGCGGCCCACCTCATCCGTCTCGAGCAGCGTTCCGTCCACCATGAGACGACGCACGCCGGCATCGAGCAGCTGTGGTACCTGCGGCGTAAGGTCGATGGGGTAGGCGTCGTACAAGCGAGAGCGGCCATGGATGTCGGTGCGGACGGGCATGACCTTTCCGTCGATATTCTTGAGCGAGAGCTTGCGGGCACGCAGGCGGCAGTTGGCACAATCGTGGATGCAGCCGTTGGCAACCTGCAGAATGCAATGCTCGCTTGTCATGACGCGCGGGCGGCCAAAGACGGTGATGCCTAGAGCCGCGGGCGCGGCGGCGCCGAGCGAGACAATCTCGTCGAGCGTGATTTCGGGCGAGAGCCAAAACGCACCGGCTCCGCGCTCGGCAAGCGCCTCCATGCAGGGTGCGTTGTGAACCGGCAGGCAAGAGCGAATCTCGGCCGTGGCGCCAACCTGGGCGGCCAGGGCAAGCTCAGAGATGTTGCCAATAGCGACCGTGGCGCCGGCAACAACCCAGGGATCGACGCGCTCGTGGTCGACGGCGCGGCAGACCTCGTCGAGTACGGGCACGATACCCTGCTCAAATGTATCGGCAGGGGAGAGCCCGGCCGCATCGAGCGCGTCGGCGGTCATGTAGATGCGCGTTGCACCCTCCGCGCGCGCTGCCTCGGCGGCTTCGAGCGTGGTGACGGTGGTGCAGATCTGCGGCTCGTCGCGGTAGTGCTCGGGCATGGGGCGGGAATCACTGGTTACAATCGCCGGCAGCTCGAGCGTTTTCGCGCGCTCCTCGTACGGTGCCAGAATGGCCTCTTCCAGCGCCTTACAAGCGGCGGCGCGCACCTTGTGCACGGCGGAGAAGCCCATGCCGCAGCCCTCATCGAGCGCCACATCAAAGCTCGCGGCCTCAAAGGGAGAGGAGCCCATGCGCCCGACGTGCTCAACCAGATCGGATGCCTCGACGGCGCGGGTCTTGGCGGCCTCGACGGTGAAGCCCGTGGCGGTGGCGGTGAGCGCGGGGTTGTCACAGCAGGTGAGTGTGACAGTAAACGGCTCGCCCAGGCGCGCCACGACGGACACGTCAACAGCTCGGCGGCGCAGCACATCGCGCTTGAGCGCGGCGCCGGCGGCGTCGATGGCGCGCTGACTGCGAATCACGCGGACGCGGCAGCCCTCGGGCATGCTGCGGGGCACGCGACATTCGATGATGTCGCCGGCGGCGGCATCATCGGCGGCAATGGTGGTCAGGAACTGGTCAAACTCGTTATCGTGGCGAAGCTCCAGCAGGTCGCCTTTGCCCACGGGCTCAAACAGCTCAATGCGGGCGATGGCGGCGCGGCGACGGCGGTCGTCGGGCTTGAGGCCGCGCACATCGCGGTTGGCCGGGCGGCTGCCCAGCACCGTGCCCACGATCTGGCCGCGGTTGTTGGAACGCTCATAGCTCATCATCTCGTCGCCCGAGGTGCCGTCCTGATAGGCGTGCGTAAAGTCGCGGTTGAAGCAGCGCTTGAGCTGGCGCTGGCGGGCGGCTTCCTCGTCCTTGGCAACGGCGGCTCCGGATAGCATGTCGTCAATTTCGTGACGATACACATCAACGATGGAGTACACGTAATCGGGTGCCTTCATGCGGCCCTCGAGCTTGAGCGACGCGGCGCCGGCGTCATACAGACGGCGAACAAGCTGTGAGGTGTTGGTGTCACGCGGGCATAGCGCGCGCTCGCGGCCGGCAGGGGAGAGCGAGCGGCCGTTCTCGTCGATCAGCTCGTAAGGCAGACGACAGGGCTGAGCGCACATGCCGCGGTTGGCCGAGCGGCCCGCCATGGCAAAGCTCGACAGCAGGCACAGACCCGAGTAGCAAAAGCAGATGGCACCGTGGCTAAAGACCTCAAGGTCCACATCGGGCGCGGCGTCGTGGATGGCG
>CAVHBE010000045.1:0-4671 GCA_963634045.1 Methanobrevibacter smithii | reverse complement strand
GATAACGGGCTTAGCGAACTCGATCTTCTCGAGGACGATCTCCTTGCCCTCGGCGCACAGGGTGTCACCGGTGGTGGAGTTCTTGAAGCCGACGCAAGCGACGATGTCGCCAGCGGCAGCGTCGTCACGGTCGATACGCTCGGCGGCGTTCATCTCGAGGATGCGGCCGAGGCGCTCGCGCTGACCGTTGGAAGCGTTGACCACGTAGGAGCCGGACTCGGCGCGGCCGGAGTAAACGCGGACATAGGTGAGCTTACCGACGAACGGGTCGGTCATGATCTTGAAGACCAGGCCGGAGAAGGGCTCGTCGAAGGAAGGATGACGCTGAATCTCCTCGCCGGTGTCCGGATCGGTACCGGTGACGGCCTCGACGTCGAGCGGGCTGGGCAGGTAGTCGACGACAGCGTCGAGCAGCTCCTGAACGCCCTTGTTCTTGTAGGCGGAACCCACGAAGACGAGGTTGAGCTCGTTGGCCAGAACGCCCTTGCGCAGAGCAGCCTTGAGCTCCTCGACGGTGAAGTCCTCCTCCATGAGAATCTTCTCCATGAGCTCGTCGTCAAAGCTGGCAGCGGCGTCGAGGAGCTCCTCGCGCTTGGTGGCAGCGATGTCGGCAAACTCAGCCGGGATCTCGTCCATCGGCTCGGGGTAGGTCATACCCTTCTCGTCGGCCTTGAAGTCCCATGCAGTCATGGTAACGAGGTCGATGACGCCCCAGAAGTTGTCCTCGGCGCCCATCGGGACCTGAGCGGCCACGGCGTTGGCGTCGAGACGATCCTTCATGGTCTCGATAGCGTTGAAGAAGTCAGCGCCCACGCGGTCATACTTGTTGATGAAGGCGATGCGGGGGACGTTGAAGGTGGAAGCCTGACGCCAAACGGTCTCAGACTGGGGCTGAACGCCGGCAACGGCGTCGAAGACGGCGACAGCGCCATCGAGGACGCGCAGGCAGCGCTCGACCTCGGCGGTGAAGTCAACGTGGCCCGGGGTGTCGATGATCTGGATGCGGTAGTCCTTACCGTCCTTGTTCCAGAAGCACGTGGTAGCAGCGGAGGTAATGGTTACGCCGCGCTCCTGCTCCTGAACCATCCAGTCCATGGTGGCAGCGCCCTCATGGACCTCACCGATCTTGTGGGTCTTACCGGTGTAGTAAAGAATACGCTCGGTCGTGGTGGTCTTACCGGCATCGATGTGGGCCATGATGCCGATGTTACGGGTATCGGAAAGCTTGTACTTAGGCTTAGCCATGTTAGTTCCTTACCTTAACTTACCAACGATAGTGAGAGAACGCGCGGTTGGCCTCGGCCATCTTGAAGACGTCCTCACGCTTCTTGACGGAAGCGCCCAGGCCGTTGGAAGCGTCGAGGATCTCGTTGGCGAGACGCTCGGCCATGGTCTTCTCCTTGCGAGCGCGGGAGAAGTTGACGATCCAGCGGATACCCAGAGCGGTGGAACGACGGGAGTTGACCTCCATCGGGACCTGATAGGTAGCGCCACCGACACGCTTGGGCTTAACCTCGAGCGTGGGCTTGACGTTGTCCATAGCCTTCTTGAAGGTAGCGAGAGCGTCGCCACCCTCGGACTTCTCGGCAACGATCTCGAAAGCGGTGTAAACGATGCGCTCAGCGGTGGCCTTCTTGCCGTCAAGAAGGACCTTGTTGATGAGCTGAGTCACCAGACGGTTGTTGTAAACGGCGTCAGGCTGAACCTCACGACGATTAGCTGCTGCACGACGCGGCATGTGAAATCTCCTTAAGTGTCTACCGTGCGGCGCTTAGGCGGCACACGGCGAAAGTATCAAAACGTTATCTGGCTTATTTAGCCTTGGGGCGCTTAGCACCGTACTTGGAACGGGCCTGCATACGGTTCTGGACCGGAGCAGCGTCGTAGGCGCCACGGATGACGTGATAACGGACACCAGGGAGGTCACGGACACGACCGCCGCGGACGAGCACGATGGAGTGCTCCTGCAGGTTGTGGCCCTCACCCGGGATGTAAGCAGTAACTTCGATGCCGTTGACGAGGCGAACACGGGCAACCTTACGAAGAGCCGAGTTCGGCTTCTTGGGGCTCGTGGTGAAGACGCGGGTGCACACGCCGCGCTTCTGGGAGTTGTGCTGCAGAGCAGCGTTCTTGGACTTCTTGGGCACGGAACGACGGCCCTGGCGAACCAGCTGGTTAATAGTAGGCAAAGCGTACTCCTTCTCGAATGATTCCAGCTTTCTGTAAAGTGCAACGGCTTGAATCGAGGGGTCAGCATCCCCCTACGAAACACGCAGTTCGATAGGATACGTGGCGTTAGCTGTGCCGTCAACAGACCACGCCGCCGGGCGTATCCCAAAATGAGCATATTTCCGCAAAGCCTACACAAAAGGAATCCCCTTCTGTACGCGTGGGCGGATTCCCGGTCCGGGCTGCCCGCTGTTTAAGTTTGCTGCTCTACAGTCCTGGCTCGCACGGAGGCCACATTAAGTGGCCTCCGGCTCGTGCGGAACTCGCGACAAACTTAACCCCTGTGCCGCCCGGCCCGGGAATCCGACGTGCTCGTCGGGGCAACGTTCCCTGCCAAAAAGGGACAGGTTTATTTTGGTCGGTTTTATCTGGGAAAACGCCACTCTTCACGGTGATCCGCATCCATTTGCTACGTTCTTCCGAGAATCAGACGAATAACGTCCAATCCACTCGTCCATATAACGCTAAAAAGGCCGCTTCCCCCCTTGGGAAGCGGCCCAGACTTTACGAATAAACGATGGTAAAGGGTACTTCTGTTTCGGTCTCTCCTGTTGATGTGTACCTCGTGCCCTCAAGGGTTACCGAGACCACTTGATCGACATTGATCAGTTTTGTCGGCACCGAGATGTTCTCTCCGCTATTGCGCGTCAGCGAGACATAGAAATTGTACGCGCCCGCAGTATCATCTTCGATAATCTGCTCCGATCCATCCTTGTAGGTAACGGTCAACTTTTTCGTGACTGCGTCAATGCCCAGATCATCGATGTGCGTCTGGATGGAAAACGGGCTGATCTCGAGAGGCGAGTCATCGGAGCGGAGTTCCTTTGTATCGACGTACGCTCCGCCGCTAAACTCGGGCGTCGATGCCTCGAACGGCTTCGCATCCTCGCCTTCGCCCTCTGTCCAGGAGATATTCCAAGTGACAGCGCGTCGTAAATCTCGATCGCGATTCCAAGATGCAAAGTACATCGTGCCGTTAATGACCGTGTCGCTTGATGTGTCTTTATCAATTGTGCAGCGTGTGTCAGCCCATTCCTCGCCGAAGTTCATGCTGGGCGTACCGATGCCTTGTTCTTCTTCACCATAGAGAACAAGTTCGCCTATCTCTGCTGCCGGCTTGTAGTAGTTAACGCCATTTGGATTGGACAACGTAAACGTCACGGCTCCGCAGCCGTTTTGGTCAATAGCCATCTCATGGATATCAAGCGTATAGCCGTTACCCTCGACGGACAGATTAACCTTCTGGACTGTGCCCTCCAGGCTTTGGGGCGCAATGCCGTCACCAAACTCTCTGGTGTAGGTGTATTTAGCCCCCGATGAGCCGCCGTTGGTCCAGGTAATGGAATCCCCATTGCCGTGGTTTCCCCAGGCTGAGGCAAAATAGCTGGAATTGATAACGGCGTAGGCGACCCCTCCGGTCGCCAACACTCCGGCAAGACATCCGATTACGGCAACATACAGAGGCTTCGCGTGACCCTTTCGGCGAAGCGGCTCACCAGCAGCGGCATAAAGAACACGGTCAGCAAGATCGCTATCGGCTTGGACGGACTCGAAGGCCTGCTTGATTTGGTTGGATTTCACGGTCGCCCTCCTCTAGGATGAACTTGAGTTTCGATCTGCCGCGAGCTAAACGCGTTCGAACGGTCGCGGCTGGTACATGCAACAACTCGGCAATCTCTGAGGTCGAAAAGCCCAGATAGTAATAGAGCACGATGGGAACGCGGAATCGCTCCGGAAGTCGCATAACGTCTGACAGGACCGCCTTGGTCTCATCCTGCGCCGCCGAAAGCGAATCGGCCAGGTTCTCAATATCCTCCACACGCCTCCATGGCTTTCGAAAGAGCGATTTACATTCATTGATCGTGACCCGGATAAGCCAGCGGCGAAGATGTTCCCAACTTTCAAAGTGCCCATCGCTTTTAAGCAACTTAAGAAAGACATCTTGGGCAACATCGTCGGCATCGGCGCAATCGCGCAGGTACGTCAATGCGATCCGAAACACGACATCCCGGTGATCTTCGACCGCCTGTCTAAATGCTTGTTCTTCCATAATCACCTCCTGGTGACGTTAATGATTATCGATGAGGCCCTCACCATAGATACGCTCTGGCCGGACGAATTGTTTCAAATTCAAGCAGGAAAAACCTACCAAAATAAACCTGTCCCTTTTTGGCAAAAGGAATCCCCTTCTGTGCGCGGGGTAGATTCCCGGAACGGGCCGCCCGCTGTTTAAGTTTGCTGCTCTACAGTCCTGCGCAAGACGGAAAGCACATTAAGTGCTTTCCTTTGCGTGCGGAACTCGCGACAAACTTAAACAGCGGGCGGCCCGTTCCGGGAATCCGACGTGCTCGTCGGGGCAACGTTCCTCACCAAAAAAGACCCGCTCCCCTGAACCGCGCCCCAAATCTTGGACGCCCTAAATAGCGACTAGGCCGCGAGGGC
>CAVHBE010000044.1:0-8333 GCA_963634045.1 Methanobrevibacter smithii | reverse complement strand
GGGCACACACCGCAAACAAGCCGCACATCTCTGCCAATACCAAAAGAAGCTGAAGATCCGTCAGATGTCGAGACATGATAAATGCCGTCAGTAGAGGAGACGTGACCAAAAACCCATGCTCCGTTTCCAGCACGGATTCCCTGGGGAGCTCACCAAGAAACAGCCGCTGTCTGATACTGGCAGGACAAGTCCGCTTGTTTCTCGTCCGGACCAATGTATACAACGGAAAGCCGAGCACAACCGCAGCCGTCGGGTTACGGGCAAGGTCATATCGCTGCCGGTCTTCTTCCGGTCGTGGAAGCGGCGGACACAAAGCACGGACTTGAGGAGGCAAACGCCAGTACCTAAAAGCCGATATGTCACAAAGTAGATCCTTCATAGGCACAGGAAAACACGAATTTCAACCCAGTCAGTCACGCATTGGCGCGAACGCACCAAAAATGGCGCCGAACGGACTGCCAAGTTTTCAACAGCACTCCCCAACTGGCCAAAAGCTTGCCGAGAGCTGGACGAAGCCCTGTTGAAAACCCCATTTTTTCTCATGCAGGAGCTTTGCGCGGCAAGTGAGTAGACTTTTTTGAACATCCCGAGCACGCCGGTCATCCTGCTTTTCAAAACCGCAGGTAGATAGCTTGCTACAAAACTGCCTGCTCGCCATCACGCCAAAAGTCTACTCACTTAGGTTGTAGAGTGCCCCCCATTAGCTGCAATTCCAAGGTAGTTAGTACTTTTGGACTCAGATCGTCATACTGAACAAGAATTTGAGTTGAGTTTTCAGGGACAGATGCGCCATCGGCACACCAAAAACAGTCACCGATATCGATAAAAGGGATGCTCGAGCGCGTGAGGGCCCGTGCAAAAGTGCTTCTGCCCGTTCCACGCTCCGCAACCACGATACAGTAAAGGCCCGCGTCTGCATGCTCGATCGAGACTTCCCCTGCCGGAAACGCCTTCCGCACAAGCGCCGCCAGGCCATCGCGCGCCTCGCGAGCGCGCACGCGCACGCGGTTCACATGTCGCTCGTAATCACCCGATTCCAGCAAACGCGCCAAAGCGACCTGGTCAACAGAGCTCACCGACGAGGCGTAGAAACCAAGATTGCGCCTAAACCGCTCCATTAACTCATCGGGCAACACCATGTACGCCAAACGCAACGCCGATGACAGGCTCTTCGAAAACGTGTTGGTGTAGATGACCGATTGAGCGGCATCGATCGAAGCAAGCGCGGGAATCGGCTTGCCGGCCAGACGAAACTCGCAATCAAAGTCATCTTCGATGAGATATCGGCCCGGCCGTTCAGCAGCCCAGCTCAGCAGCGCATATCGGCGCGCGATGCTCGTCACCAGGCCGGTTGGATATTGGTGAGACGGCATCAGGTGAAGGACATCGGTCCCGCTTTTCTGCAGAGTGCTCAAGTCCACGCCGTCGTCATCCAACGGGATATGTCGAACTTCGCAGCCCATAGCCTGATAGATGCGCGTCAGACGCAAATAGCCCGGATCCTCAACGGCACACACCTTGTCGGCTCCAAGCAACTGAACCAACATGGTATCGAGCAGCTGGGCACCCGCACCGATAACGATGTTGTTGGGGTCGACATTCATACCCCTTGTCCCACGCAGATGATGAGCAATTGCGCGTCGTAGCCGAGCGGTGCCCTGTGCCGGTGCGGTCGAAAAGATTTCGCGTTCGTCTTCGGATGCCAGCGTCGCCCGTAGCGCGCTTTGCCAAAGCCGCGCCGCCTCCAAAGCGGAAGGAGAAAGTGCATCGAATCGCTCGACCTGTCCGTTGACATCATGCGCGCTGGGACCCGCAGAGGCGGCATCTCGGTCGATGCTCTCCGCAGCCGAAGCCAAAACCGGTGCATCCGGAAGCTCGCAAGCGTAGTAGCCACGACGCGGCATTGAGCAAATATAGCCCTCGGCAAGTAACTGGCTATATGCATTCTCGATGGTAATAACACTGATTCCCAGATGACTGGCAAAGGCGCGCTTAGACGGAAGATGCTCCCCCGCCGCAATACGGCCAGCAACAATATCATTTCGAATTTGCTGGTAAACATACTCATAGAGCGATGCTTCGCCGCGTTTTTCCAAATTGTAGTCAAGCATGAGTTTGCCACCTGACCTTATCGAGCTGTTCAATCTGGTATTAGTCTGACCTTGTTATTATCTCGAAAACTGAGTATTTCGCCATACCCAGCTCCCCGATAGGATGTTCCGTCAAGCAATGTACATGCCAACCAAGGGAGCAACCATGGCAGAACAGACCAGCAAGGCCGATCGCGTCAAACTCAACCGCGAGCTCGCGCAGATGCTCAAGGGCGGCGTCATCATGGACGTCACCACGCCCGAGCAGGCACGCATCGCCGAGGAGGCGGGCGCCTGCGCCGTCATGGCACTCGAACGCATCCCGGCCGATATCCGTGCCGCAGGCGGCGTCTCGCGCATGAGCGACCCTAAGATGATCAAGGGCATCCAGGAGGCCGTCTCCATCCCCGTTATGGCCAAGTGCCGCATCGGTCACATTGTCGAGGCGCAGGTCCTGCAGGCCATCGAGATCGATTACATCGACGAGTCCGAGGTCCTCTCCCCTGCCGACGATGTCTACCACATCGACAAAACCCAGTTTGACGTGCCGTTTGTCTGCGGCGCCCGCGACCTGGGCGAGGCACTGCGTCGTGTTGCAGAGGGTGCCACGATGATTCGCACCAAGGGCGAGCCGGGCACGGGCGACGTCGTCCAGGCTGTACGCCACATGCGCAAGATCCAAAAGCAGATCCGTGACGTTGTTGCTCTGCGCGACGACGAGCTCTTTGAAGCAGCCAAGCAACTGCAGGTTCCGGTCGAGCTGGTGCGCGAGGTCCATGCCACGAGCAAGCTTCCCGTCGTGAACTTTGCCGCCGGCGGTGTAGCGACCCCCGCCGACGCCGCGCTGATGATGCAGCTGGGCGCCGAGGGCGTTTTTGTCGGCTCGGGCATCTTTAAGAGCGGCGACCCCGCCAAACGCGCCGCCGCCATCGTCAAGGCTGTGGCAAACTTCACCGATGCCAAGCTCATCGCCGAGCTTTCGGAGGACCTGGGCGAGGCCATGGTGGGCATCAACGCCGACGAGATCGAGATCATCATGGAGGAGCGCGGGCGCTAGTCCGGCAGAAAGGATCGCACATGAGCGATTACGCAGACCAGACGGTCGCCGTGCTGGCGGTCCAAGGTGCTTTTGCAGAGCACGAGGCAAGACTATCCGAGCTTGGCGCACGTTGTATTGAGCTGAGACAGGCGGCTGATTTGAAGCAGGACTTTGACCGTCTGGTACTTCCCGGCGGCGAGTCCACCGTTCAAGGGAAGCTGCTTGATGAGTTGGGCATGCTCGAGGAGCTTCGCGCCCGTATCGCTGAAGGCATGCCCGTCCTGGGCACCTGCGCCGGCTTGATTCTGCTGGCGCGCGACCTTGCCGCCCACGACGATAAGGGGACGCCGCGCCTGGCAACCATGGATGTGCTCGTCGAGCGCAATGCCTACGGCAGGCAGCTCGGCAGCTTTCGCACCAAGGGGCAGGTAGGCGGTATCGACGGTGAGGTGCCGCTGACGTTTATCCGCGCGCCCCGCATCGTCGAAGTGCACGGCGACGCTGAGGCTCTAGCAGAAGTCGACGGCCGTATTGTCGCCGCCCGCCAGGGCAACCAGCTCGGCGTAACCTTCCACCCCGAACTCGACGAAGACACCCGCCTCCACGAACTGTTCCTACAAATGTAGGCATCGAAATCAACAAACGAAATGAGAGTGGATAATCTCCCACTTTGAGCTTGAATGCAGGCTCAAACCGGGAGATTATCCACTCTCATACTATGTAGTCGTTGGAGAAGTTCTTAAACGACTAGTCAAACAAGAACGTCCCCAGCGGCTATCTTTTAGCAGGTCTGGATCATGGCAATGTCGATGTTTTGGCACCGACAGCGAGCGCCCACCAGAGCGAACAAATTGACATGAAAAGAGGACGGCATAGACCATCTGGTCATGCCGTCCTCTTTGAATGACAAGTTGTCGCTCTGGTGGGCGCGCAGCGTCAACTAGTTACGCGGTTTGGTAAAACCGCGTAACCCAACTAGAAGCGGTTGCCGCGGAAGCCACCGCCGTTGCGGCCGCCACGGTCGCCACCGCGACCGCCGCGGTCGTTACCACGGTTGCCGCCGAAGCCGCCACGGTTGCCGCCGCGGTCGCCATAGCCACCACGGTTGCCGCCAAAGCCGCCGCGACCGCCACGGTCGCCGCCACGGTCACCAAAACCGCCACGGCCGCCGCGATCGCCACCGCGACCGCCACGGTCGCCGCCACGGCCACCGCGGTCACCAAAGCCGCCACGGCCGCCCCGATCGCCACCGCGACCGCCACGGTCGTCACGGCCGCCGCGAGGACCGCGGTCCTCGTCCAGGCCCATGGCGACAAGCGGAGCGATAACCTTATCGAGAGCGGCCATCAGCTCGGTGGCCTCCTCGTAAGAAAGCTCGGGCAGGAGCTTCTCCTTCTTGTTGGCAAGCTCGACCAGGCCCTCAGCGGCATCCTCGGCAGCGAAGACGACGATCTTGCGCATATCGCCCTCGGCGTCGTCGATGCGGCCGACCAGATCGGCAGCCTCGGCCTCGGCCATCAGGCCATCGAGCTCACGAAGGCGCATGCCCAGCAGGTCGGACATTTCCTTCTGCTCCATCTTGGGCTTGAGGTCAAGAAGCTTGATGGCGCGCTCGATGTTCGCCATGCGCTCGGCCTTGGCCTCCTCCTCCTTAGAAATAGCAAAGCGACGGCTACGCAGCAGGCGGGCGGCCTTCTGCATCTTGTCCATCAGCTCTTCGTCATCGTAATCAACGGCGGCCTCGACAACCTCGGCCTCCTCCTCGGCGGAAACCTCGTCAGCAGCCTCAACCTCGGCAGCTTCGGTCTCCACGGTCTCGACTGCCTCGACCTCGGCAGCCATGGTCTCGTTCTCGGTCTCGTTCATGATCTCTTCGTTCTCGGACATGAGACTCCTTCTTGGCCCTCTCGGGCATCATCGCCCCATTCGCGGGGCCCGTCGCGCACTCTTTGCGCTTTAAACATTCATGCCTCTCGGCAAAACGTCCATTAGTTTATGGTGTCGCCATCCAATCTAGCTGCAGAATCTATGTGCACACATTAATGCGACATGTGCGACTCGCGACGAGCGTACACCAGCGACGCCACAAACCCGACCACGGCAATCACGGCCGCCACGCGCACGGCAGTTGCAAATCCAATCGCCTGGGCAACGTCTGTCGCAGCGCCAGCGGCGCCGGCGGTCGCAGCAGAACTCGAGAGCAGACCGATAAACAGCGACGGGCCAAACGATGCGGCAATCATATTCCACGTGTTAAGCAATGCCGTTCCGTGAGGATGTTCAGCGGCGGGTAGCGTCTCCAAGCCGGCCGTTTGCGAGGGGCTCAGCACCAAACCGACTCCGGCATACACCACAACGGTCAGCGCCACGACGACGCCGATGTTCATGCTTGCCGCCGTCATCGAGATGGCAGTCTGCCCCACGGCAATCAGGGCAAAACCGACCGGCAGCAGCGGCCATGCGCCACGGGCGTCCATCACGCGTCCGCCCACAATCGAGGTCACGGCGTTGCAGGCAATCGCCGGCAAAATGAGCAAGCCCGCAATAAGTGCGGTCATGCCGTATGCGCCCTCAAAATAGAGCGGCAACAAAACGCTCATCGAGAACGTTGTCATCATCGACACCACCACAAGCAAACACGCAGGCCAAAAGCGAAAGCTCGCCATGGGGCGCACGTTAAGCACCGGATGCTCGAGCTTGAGCTGACGGGCCGCAAACAGGCCGAGCAGCACAATGGCGGCGAAAAGCGCCACGATGCCGGCAATCAGATTGGTCGAGAACTCGCCTGCGGAATACACAAATGCCGTAATGCCGGCGGCGAGCAAAACAACCGACAGAATATCAAGCGTGGTGTTCGAGCGCTCTCCGACATTCTGAACAAGCTTTACGCCCGCCGCAGCGACCACAACGCCGCCCACCAGCGGCACTACGAATACCGCCCTCCAGCCAAACAACGTGCACATAAGACCGCTGATCACGGGTCCAAACGCCGGCCCTAGCGTAATGCAGGCACCGCCCAGACTCAGATACAGACCAAGCTTCTCGCGCGGGGCGCAAGACAGCACCACGTTCATCATGAGCGGAAACAAGATGCCCGATCCCGCAGCCTGCAAAATACGGCTTGGCAGCAAAACGCTAAACGACGGAGCGATCAGACACAGGACTTCGCCGGCGACCATACATCCGCATGCGAAAAACAACAGCTTGCGCGTCGAGAAACGGCCGGACAGGAAGGCCATGATGGCCGTAAAGATCGACGTCACGATCATGTAGCCCGAAACGAGCCACTGCGCCGTGGTGGCACTCACCGAAAAGGCTGCCATAATGTCGTGCAACGCCACGTTAATGATGTTCTCGTTAAACGCGACAACAAAGGCTGCAATATACATAACGACGAGAATCGCCGCAGTGGCCGATGGCGTTGCTTGAACTTGTTGCTGAGATTTGCTCCCCATGCATTTCCTTCCTCTTGGAACGACAGTCGCATCGCCCCAGAGGAACAGTCCAGGGCGAAAAATGAGCCCTAGACTTACGCCAGACGCCGTACACGACGAATCTGGCAACATGGTCCAACATCGAAAGATTGTAACGCGGACGCGCAGCTTTCCTTCCGCGCTATTATTAAAAGTCCACGAAAGCATAAGACATGAGGAGCCCGCCATGATTAAGCCCATCATGAAATCCGAGTTCTTTTTGCGCCTGCCTTCCGAAGACGCGGGACCCGACGATGCCGTGACCGGGCAGGACCTCCTGGATACACTCCACGAGCATGAGCACGATTGCGTGGGGCTCGCCGCCAACATGATCGGTGTGCGCAAGCGCATCATCTGCGTAAAGGACGGCAACAGGACACTCCTGATGTACAACCCTCAAATTCTTGAGCAGGTCAATGCCTATCAGACGAGCGAAGGATGCCTCTCGCTGATCGGCGAGCGCCCCTGTACCCGCTATCGCCGCATTAAGGTTGAGTATTTGGACGAGAACTTCGTCCACCGCATCAAAAACTTCTCGGGCTACACCGCCGAAATCATCCAGCACGAAATCGACCACTGCAATGGCGTCGTGGTTTAGGCCACCTGCCAAAATGAGGGTACCGGAGGCCTCCCTATGGATATCAGCCGCTTTGGCGAATTCGCCATCTTAGCGCAGTCACGCACGTTTCTTGATGCGGCGGAACTGCTTTTCATGTCGCAATCAACCCTCTCCAAGCACATCATGGCAATGGAGCACGAACTCGGCTGCAAGCTCATCGATCGAAGCCAGCGCCACGTAACACTCACCGTGCAAGGTGAAGCGCTCCTCCCCTATGCGCAAAAAATTGCGACGCTTCAGCACCGTTATCTTGCCGCCATTCAAATAGGCGCAGGTGAGCCGCTCGAGCACCTCACCGTAGGTTCTATCCCCATTATGGCCCCTTATGGGATCACGGACGCCGTCATCGATTTTCAGCAGGCGAACCCCTCATATTCCGTTGAGCTCATCGAGGGCGAGGGCGACACACTCAAGCGCATGCTCCTGCACGAGGACATTGACCTGGCCTTCATCCGTGACGGCGGCGCCATCGAGCCGGAGTTCAAAAAGATTCCCTTTACGACCGACCGGCTCGTGGCCGTCCTTCCACTCGACCATCCGCTCGCCGAACGTGACACCGTCGAGATAGACGACCTTATCGACGAGAATTTCCTCATGCTTCCCCAAGGCTCGTTCGTAAGCGAGCTCGTCCTTTCCCTTTGTCGCGAAGCTGGATTTGGCCCACGTGTTACGTTCACCGGCAAACGAGCCGAGAACATCATCTCCCTTGTCGCGCGCGGCGCCGGCGTCTCATTCCTCATGCGCAAGCCGGCGGAATCGCTCGCCAGCGGAAAGGTAGCCCTGGTGCCGCTCGAGCCCGCGACGACCTCCGAGGTCAGGCTCTACCTCAAGCGAAACGCCGCGCACTCGCAGGCGGTCGTCTCGTTCATCGGCTTCCTCCCCTACCGTCAGCTCCTGCAGGGCGACCGTACGTCTTCCACCGCGGCACGACCGTCATAATTCCCGCTGCTCCACAACCGCAGACTTGTGTCCGCAAACACGCTGACAACGGCACAAAACACAAATATGCCTCGGGCGGCACGTCGCCGTCCGAGGCATATTTAGTTAAAGTGCGCAGACAGACTAATCCACCGAGATGTTAAGCGCCTTACCGCCCTCGTCCTTCCTGGTAC
>CAVHBE010000043.1:0-8960 GCA_963634045.1 Methanobrevibacter smithii | reverse complement strand
TATGCATGCTATTTAATCGCACAGAACGGAGATTCAAACAAGCCAGAGATCGCGCTCGCCCAGGCATACTTTGCCGTGCAGACGCGCCGCCAAGAGCTCATAGAGCAGCGCTTCGCAGAGATTCAGCGCGTGCAGGCGCGTCACTCGCTATCCGATTCAGAGAAACAGCTCTCGGGTATTGCGTTCAAACGCGGCGTGGACTCCAAAGGATTCGCGATCATCAAGTCGAAGGGCGATGAGGCGTTATTCGGCGGCAGAAGCACGGCGGAAATGAAGCAGCAGCTCGGCGTACCCAAGAGAGCGGCATTGGCGGACAGGTTAGCCGATGTCCTCATCAAAGCAAAGGACCTTACGAACTCGATGACGGCCTTCAACGCCGAGGAACACGACCTGTACGGCCTGGACCAGATCAAGCAAGAGCACGTCGAGAACAACACAAGCGTGCGTGGCAGCCTCATCGACCGCGGAATTGTCCCCGAGAACCTACCGCCTGCCGAGGATACAAAAAAGCTCGAGCGTCGCGTGAAGACAGACGAGAAGAAACTCAAGGAGGGTACTGACGGTTTTACCGATCCCCAGGGTAGGCTCGATCTGTGAAAGCGGCTGTGCCCTTTCGGGTTCGACCCCATGCGAGGTCAACAAAAAACGACCAGCCTGAGCCAGTCGCTTTAACAATCTTTGGGTGGGCCGTCAGGGGGTCAGCCTGCTGCGCAGGCGGTCACTGCGGCGCTTCGCGCCTTGCGCGCTGCGCTGGCAAATGCTTACGCATTTCCTCAGCTCCGCGCCCCAACGGGTTCGACCCCATGCGAGGTCAACAAAAAAGCGACCAGCCTGAGCCAGTCGCTTAACGATCTTTGGGTGGGCCGTCAGGGGGTCGAACCCTGGACCTTGGGATTAAGAGTCCCCTGCTCTACCAACTGAGCTAACGACCCAAAGCTAAAGTTCGTTATGGCGGACTTTAGAGGAGATATCGTGTGGTGGGCCGTCAGGGGTTCGAACCCTGGACCTTGGGATTAAGAGTCCCCTGCTCTACCAACTGAGCTAACGACCCAAAGCTAAAGTTCGTTATGGCGGACTTTAGAGGAGATATCGTGTGGTGGGCCGTCAGGGGTTCGAACCCTGGACCTTGGGATTAAGAGTCCCCTGCTCTACCAACTGAGCTAACGACCCGATATCAACACGAAGCAAGAACTGGGGTGGGTAAAGGGACTCGAACCCTCGACCTACGGGACCACAACCCGTCGCTCTAGCCAACTGAGCTACACCCACCGTGTCCTGTGCGCTTCGCGCTCGACTATTATTGCAAGGAACGCCACGCGATGCAAGCCCCAATTTTCAAGAATTTTGAAAAGAGTTTTTCGAGCGCGTTTCGAGCAATTCCCACCGGTTCCATAGGAGTAAACTTGCCCCACTGCAAATCCTCGAAAGGACCGGCATGAAAGAACTCTCCAACCGCACGGCAACATTTACCGATTCGGTCATCCGCCGCATGACACGCATCTCCAATAAGTACGATGCCGTCAACCTGTCGCAGGGCTTCCCCGACTTCGATCCTCCGGCGCAGCTGCTCAACAGCCTGAGCACCATCGCCGCCGACCCCAAGCCGCTCTACCACCAGTACTCCATTACCTGGGGCTCCCAGGCCATGCGCGAGGCGCTCGCCGCCAAACAGGAGCACTTTATGGGCATGCCGATCGACCCCAACCAGAATATCGTGGTCACCTGCGGCTCCACCGAGGCCATGATGGCCGCCATGATGACGGTTACGAACCCCGGAGACAAGGTCGTCATCTTCTCGCCGTTCTACGAGAACTACGGCGCTGACACCATTCTCTCGGGTGCCGAGCCCATCTATGTGCCGCTCAACCCGCCCACATTCGACTTTGACCGCGAGACGCTCGAGGCAGCCTTCCGCGACAACGACCCCAAGGCCATCGTCCTGTGCAACCCTTCCAACCCTTGCGGCAAGGTCTTTACGCGCGAGGAGCTCACCTTCATCGCCGACCTCTGCAAAAAGTACGACGCCTACTGCATTACCGACGAGGTATACGAGCACATCGTCTACGCGCCCCACGAGCACGTCTATATGGCCACGCTGCCCGGCATGTTCGAGCGAACCATCAGCTGCAGCTCGCTGTCTAAGACCTACTCCATCACCGGTTGGCGCCTGGGCTACACCATCGCCCCGGCCCAGATCACCGAGCGTATCAAGAAGGTCCACGACTTTCTCACCGTGGGTGCCGCCGCTCCCCTGCAGGAAGCCGTTGTCACCGCCCTCAACTTCGACGACAGCTATTACGATGAGGTCCTCGACCTCTACACCGCCAAACGCGACTTGTTCTGCCAGGGGCTCGATAGCATCGGTCTTGAGCATAACGTGCCGCAGGGCGCCTACTACGTCATGATGGACATCTCTGAGTTTGGCTATGACAGCGACCTCGAATTCTGCGAGGACCTCGCATCCAAGGTGGGCGTGGGCGCCGTGCCCGGCTCGAGCTTCTTCCGCGAGCCCGTCAACCATCTGATTCGTTTCCACTTTGCCAAGCGGGATGAGACGCTTAACGCGGCACTGGAGAACCTCAAGTCGCTACGTGATAAAATCAAGCCGCGCGGGTAAGGACGGCCCGGCAACTAAAGCAACCAAAGAAGCCTCGCACCGCCCGCCACGTTGCGAGGCTTCTTTTTATAGCGCTTTCTTAAATGGTTTAGAGCCCTATACTTTAGTCACGGAGCAACTCGTCCCAGAGAGAGGAATACTATGGCAGAACAGCAGCTTATCGGAGCGCTCGAGGCCGGCGGCACCAAGATGGTCTGCGCCACGGGCTATGCAGACGGTACGGTCCTGGAGCGCGAACAGATCGCGACCACGACCCCGCAGGAGACCGTCGAGGCCGTCAACGCGTGGTTTGCGAACAAGGGCATCGCCGCGCTGGGCATCGGCGCCTTTGGCCCCACCGCAGTCAACCCTGCCTCGCCCCAATACGGCAAGATCCTGGAGACGCCCAAGACGGCATGGCGCTACTTTGATCTGCTGGGCACTATCCAAAACGAGCTCAATATCCCCTGCGGCTACGACACCGACGTCAACGTTGCCTGCTTGGGCGAGGTCACCTTTGGTTGCGCCCAGGGCCTCACGGACGTGGTCTACCTGACCATCGGCACCGGTGTGGGCGCCGGCGTGCTCTCGGGCGGTAAGCTCGTACACGGCATGATGCATCCCGAGGCCGGCCACATCCTGGTCACGCGCGACCCGCGCGACACCATCGGCGAGCATAGCGCTTGCCCCTTCCATGACAACTGCCTCGAGGGCCTCATCGCCGGCCCCGGCGTTAAAAAGCGCTGGGATGGCAAGAGCGCCGGAGACATGGCCGATGACCCAGAGGCCATGGACCTGCTCGCAGGCTATCTAGCACAGGCGCTCATGACCTACACGCTGTGCTACGCGCCGCAAAAGATCATCATCGGCGGCGGTGTGGCCGACCACACCCCCATCGTGCCGCTCGCACGCAAAAAGTGTGCCGAGATGCTCAACGGCTATATCGTCACGCCCGAGGTCAACGACATCGATAACTACATCGTCAACAACAGCCTCGAGGGCAAGCAGGGCATTATGGGCTGCCTGGCCCTGGGCGCACAGGCGCTTCAGTAGCAGACGCACCCACAGGGCGTGGCGCGCCCGGCAAATCCGACCTACGGAACGACGCCACCACGCCTCATATAAGCCCTCAAATAAAAAAGGCCGCCTAGGACCAAACAATACGTCCTAGGCGGCCTTTTTAGCGCACATCAGCGACCGTAAGAGATATCGGAGCACAACGCCCGTTGCCGCTCCACAGCAGTCGATCATCACATCGGTGATCATGCCAGCGCGTCCCGGCACAAAGAGCTGAATCGTCTCGTCGATCGAGGGAATCAGCAGCAGGAACACCGCCGTGGGCAGCAGCACGTCAAAGGTGCGCCGGCCCTCAAAATCAAAGGCGTGCGTTGCCAAGATGCCGAGCACCATATACTCGGTAAAATGCGCGCACTTGCGAACAACAAAGTTGGTCACCCATTCATATGGAAGTCCCACGCTGTGCAGGAAACCGCGGATAGCTTCCATGACCGTTAGGCTCAGCGAGCCCGACCCCGAGCCGGGAACCAGCGAATTGCCCCAGATCAAGAGCGCCATCAGGCAGGTTACAACCGCCCATTTTCGATTGATCTTAACCATGCAGAAGTTATGCCTCCGCGCGGAGCGGCGCGAAGCTGGCGGTACCGCCCTCGATAACGCTCAGATAGGCACGGCCCGTACGCTTGGCGGTTGAGGACTGCAGGCGCTCGATCTCTTCCTCGAGGATCTGATTGACGCGCTCGTGACGACGATTTTCCATAATGCCGGCGGCAATAGCCTCGGCCCGCTCGATGCTCTCGCGCGAGATACGGGCGGTATCCTCGGGGAACGCAGCGCTGTGACGGCCGACATAGGCGGGGGCAGCAGGCTGAGGGGCAGCGACGGGAGCGGGGGCTGCAACAGGAGCAGGCTCGTCAATCTCATCTAGAATCGCGGTGGCGGCGGCCCACATGTCCTCGTGGCCCGAGTAATCGGCCATGGGGACATCAACCTCGAGCGAGGCGTCCGGAAGGTCGCCGGTGTCGATGCGATCTTGGACATCAATCGATGCGGTGATGGCTGCAGGCTCATCGAGGTCATCAAGATCGATGTCCGCGGCACCGGAGATGATAGGCATGCTGGCGAGGTTTGCATTGTACGGCGCAGCCTCAGCCGCCTGCTGCTGGGCAGGAGCGCCCCACAGCGAGCTTTCGGCGGCACGGCGTGCGGCAACGGCCTCCTCGTCCGCAGTCATGGCTTCATCAACGTACGAATTGTCGGTAGAAGCGTTCGCGTCCGCCGAGGTAGCGTTGTAGGCGTTATTGGCTGCCGCGTTGGCGACGAGTGCCACGAAAGCCGCCGTGCTGCCCGCAGGGGCGGCCTGGGAGCCAGACACGGCGCGTGCCGCGGCGGCGATGTCGTCGCGATTGAAAGAGCCGGTCTGCCCGCCGTTGGTGAGCTCGTCGATGGCGACTTGATAGACGTCGCGCGAGTGTGCAGGGTCGCAGCTCACTGGCGAATCGTCGTCGAGCATACTGTCGATCATGGACCAAGCCTCGTCCTCGTCCATAGCATCTGCGGCTCGAGCGATGGTAGGAACACCATCATCGGCATGACGGCGCTGGAACGCACCAGTCAGGCCGGAAAGGAATGCCGAGGTAGACTGCTCCGCCTGAGCCTGAGAAGCAGAAGCCGCAGCGTAAGGAGTCGCATCCTGCTGCTGAGCTGGAATCGAGGCGGTCTTGAACTCGCTTTGATGCTGATTGAGATTGGCGGCACCGCCCATGGCATCGGGCTGGAACAGACGCTCTTCACGCTGCGCACGATACTCGGAGATACCCAGCGAGGCGGCATAGATACCCACGCCCGCCACTGCGCCCACGGCGAAGGGAACCGCACCCGCCACGACCGTCTCGTTCACAGACGAAAACGGCAGCGTCGCGGCATACATAACCACGGGAGCGGCAAGGCCGATCCCGCACGAAAGTCCGGCAAGGACTGCTCGTTGTGTTGCATCAGAAGAAGCCATGAGCTCTCCCCATCTTCCAGCACCCAAATCGCATCATTCAGTTGGCTGCGCGAGAGAAGATGAAGCGGGGCTATGCCCCAAAGCAACGGTATATGGTTCGTTTCATCTGCGTTTTCCGTCGCGAAGCTTAAAAGCTATTATGCGAAACCGCCCTGTCGATTGCAAGCGACGATGTCGGATTGGAACGGGAAACCTGCTGCTCGTCGGTCTTATGGTCAAAAAATGGTGTCGAACGGCGATATGGAAAAGGGCCGAGGCTCAAAGCCCCGACCCTTTATTGCATTGATGACTATCGCCGCGCGTGGATGACAACCTAGAACGTCTGCTCGTAGTCGCTGTGCTTTTTGGCCGAACGCACCAGGAACTCTTGGTTGGTGTTGGTGCCCTTAAGACCCTTGATAAACGATGCGGCTGCGCGCTCGGTGTTGTTCATGCCGGCAAGAATGCGACGCAGGCCAAAAACAAACGGACGCATCTGCTCGTCGACCAACAGGTCCTCATTACGCGTACCGGAGGCAACGGGGTCGATAGCCGGGAAGATGCGACGGTCGGCTAGGTCGCGGTCGAGCTTAAGCTCCATGTTGCCGGTGCCCTTGAACTCCTCGAAGATGACCTCGTCCATCTTGGAACCGGTGTCGATGAGGGCTGAGGCCAGGATGGTGAGCGAGCCACCGTTCTCGATATTACGGGCTGCGCCCAGGAAGCGCTTGGGCGGATACAGCGCCGCCGAATCGACGCCGCCCGAAAGGATACGGCCCGAGGCGGGCGCCGCCAAGTTGTAGGCGCGGGCAAGACGCGTGATGGAGTCGAGCACCACCACGACATCGCCGCCCAGCTCCACGATGCGCTTGGCGCGCTCGATGACGAGCTCGGCCACGCGGGTGTGGTTGTCGGCGGGCATATCGAAGGTCGAGGCCACGACCTCGCCCTTAATGGAGCGCTGCATATCGGTGACCTCTTCGGGGCGCTCGTCGACGAGCAGGCAGATGAGGTGCACCTCGGGGTTGTTAATCGAGATAGACTGGCAGATCTTCTTGAGGATTGTGGTCTTGCCGGCCTTGGGCGGGGACACGATCAGGCCACGCTGGCCCTTGCCGATCGGCGACACGATGTCGATGGCGCGACCGGTAATGGAGTCCTTGCCGTGCTCCATGCGCAGCGGCTCGTTGGGATAGACCGGGGTGAGGTCACCAAACTTGGGGCGGTTGCGAATCTGCTCGGGGTCTAGACCGTTGACGGTCGTGATTTTGGCGAGGCCGGCGCGCTTGTCGCCGCCGCGCGAAGGACGCAGCGAGCCCTCGATGACGTCGCCCGTGCGCAGGCGCGCGGAGCGGATGAGGTAGGCGGGCACGAAGGCGTCGTCGTTGGACTTCATGTAGCCATGGGCATGGATGATACCGGAGCTGTCCGGACGAATCTGCAGGATGCCCTTGATGTCGCGGAAGCCCTCGGCCTTCGCGGCGGTGACGTAGATCTCCTCGACGAGCTCGGCTTTCTTCTTGCCGGTCGTCTCGATCTCGAACTCCTTGGCCTTCTCGCGCAGCTCGGCGACCTTCATGGCCGCGAGTTCCTCACGCGAAAGCGTGGGCTCGGTGGGGGCGGCGTTGCGCTCCTTGTTGCGCTGTTTGCGATCGCGCTGGCGGTTGCGACGGTCGTTGTTGCGCTCGTCCTTGCGCTCGTTGCGCTCCTCGTTGCGCTTGTGCTGGCGACGGTTGGGGCGAGCGTTGTCATCGGCCTCAGCGGGCGCGGCGCCATCGGTTGCGGCGGCGTCGGCATTGGCCGCAGCGGCGTCATTGGCCTCGGCGCCGGAATCAATCTGCGCTTCGGCATCAGCCTGCTGCTCGGACGCCTTGGCCTTAGCGGACTTCTTACGACCGCGCTTGGGCTTCTCAGACGCAGGCTGTTCGACGTCCTGGGGCTCGGCGGCATCAGTCGATGCATCGACGGTCGTCTCGGCGGAATCCTCGGACGCACCCTTCTTGGCAGCCTTGGCCTTGGACGTGCGCTTAGCAGCAGTACGATGGCTGCGACCAGGACGGACGTCGGCGGGCTCGACATCGGCGGGAGCGGCCTCGGAAGTCGTAGCATCCTGGACGGGTGCATCGGCAGTGGTTGCAGACTCGGCGGTCGCCGCAGCATCCCGAGCGGCGGCGGCTGCGGCTGCGGCCTTCTCTGCCTCGACGAAGGCCTTGGGCTTGCGACCGCGACGGTGCGGGCGCAAAGCCGGA
The DNA here is from genome assembly GCA_963634045.1 of Methanobrevibacter smithii. GTDB lineage: Bacteria > Actinomycetota > Coriobacteriia > Coriobacteriales > Coriobacteriaceae > Collinsella. Next base: position 1,111 of record CAVHBE010000043.1, on the reverse strand, counting down.
TCGACAACGGGAACTTCGCTGGCCTCGACAGGCGCAGCGGGCTCAACAGGCGATGTGCCCTCCCCTGCCGCGGAACGGACCGAAGCCTCAGTGAGCTCGGGGGTCACCTGATCGGCAACCTGCTCGGCCTTAGCAGCCGTGCGACGGCGTGTGCGCGGTACCGGCTTCTCGGTCGGCTGGTCGGCGACAGGGGTCTCGGTGGCGGCAGGCGTCTCGGGCACAGACGGAGCTGCAAGATCGGTCAGAGCCGCGGCCTCGCGCTCGGCAGCACGACGGCGGGCGCGCACCACCTGAGCCTCGCTAATCTGCGCCAACGCACGTGCCTGCGCGACCTCATCGGAAATCGGCGCCGAGGAGTCAGCTGCAACGGTGCGCTTGGCGCGCGTCGTGCGCGTAGTACGGCGCTTGGGCTTGGTGACCTCCTCGCCGTCAGCGGCAGGCTTGGCCGCGCGGCGCATGCGCTTGGGCTTTGCCGGAACAGCCTCCTCACCAGTTGCAGGCACGGCCTTCTCAGCCGTTGCAGGCGTAGGCGTCGAAGCAGCCTTAGGCGTCTCAGGAGCCGAGGCTTGCGCGGGCGCCGCGACCTGGTCCGACGCAACCGGTGCAGCGGGAGCGGCTTGCGTCGTCGTTATTTCGTTTTCTTGCTGTTGATCAGACACAGTGTTTGCTCAACTTTCTTTTCAAGCCCTGTGATCACATGCTCCCTGCATAAACCTTCAGGGCGGCTAAACAGTCTAGTTCCGTTCAAAACGACGGACATCATTGATCTGTATCGAGATATTTGCGTCATATACGCAGCGTTAGTGTAACACAACCGCAACCACCTGCAACTTAGTCATTGAGGACGTTCTTAAACGACTAGTCAAAAGGGACACTCTTTGGTTTAACACCCACAAATCTGACTGCCTCCGCCAAAACTATGGCGGTTTACTACGATGAATCGCTCAACCGCAACCACTCCGAAACTTGTTGAACTAAAACCGCAGGTAGATGCCTTGCACTTTTTAGCGAAAAGCCGGCGTGGTTGGAATATCTCAATTCATCGTAGTAAACCGGCATAGTTTCGTATTTCCAGCAGTTCCAAATTCGTCAATACGTCAGCGTTTGCAAA
>CAVHBE010000042.1:0-4552 GCA_963634045.1 Methanobrevibacter smithii | reverse complement strand
GTTCAACCTCGACGAGCGCGATATGACCAAAGACCCCGATATCGAGTCGATTATCGGTTCGCTCAACACCTTTCCCATGGGCAGCGAGTTTCGCCTGGTAATCCTTGACGGCTGCTCAAAACTCGCCAAAGCGATCTCCGAGCCGCTTGTCGAGTATTTGGCGAGTCCCAGCCCCACGACGGTTTGCCTCATCATCGCGGACTCGCTTGCCAAGAACACGCGCCTGTATAAGGCGATCGCCAAGATCGACAAGAAGGCCGTGATCGATTGCTCCGGCACCAAGCGCTGGGAGCTTCCGCGCCGCGTGCAGCAGATGGCGACGCAGCACGGCAAGTCGATCTCGACGGCGGCCGCCGAGGAGCTCGTCTCGCGTTCGGGTGAAAACACGCGCATGCTCGATAACGACTTGGCTAAGCTTGCCCAGATGGTCGAGGTGCCCCAGATTGAGCTTGCCGACGTTGAGCGCTGGATTGTACGTACGGCCGAGGTTCAACCCTGGGACTTTCTCAATGCAGTCTCGGCCCGTGACATGCGCCGCTCGCTCGAGCTCTTTAATCTACTGCCCGCCAAGAGCTACGTTTGGACTTACACATTGTTGTGCGGCCGCATTCGCGAGCTTATCGTTGCCAAGGCGCTCGATGCGCGCGGACAGGGTCGTGAGCTGGCCGCAACGCTCAAGCTCCAGTCCTGGCAGGTCAAGAATCACCTGACCTGGGCACGTCGCTTTTCGATGGCAGAGCTCGTCGCAGCGCTCGAGGGGGCGGTCGATGTAGAGCTCGCGCTCAAGGGTTCGGCCGATTCTGAGACCGCGCTTTTACTCTGGATTACGAACATCTTGAGAAAATCGTGATGATACCTGCCTATTTGACAAATTCGTTCTATCCCTTTGAGGGGGAGCGTGCTATAGTAGGCGCTTGCATGACCTCACCGTGTCTCAGAGGTGTCATACATTTTTTGCAAGGAACTCGAAAGGAACTCCAGAAGTGGCAAACATCAAGTCTCAGAAGAAGCGTATCCGCACCAATGAGGCAGCTCGCATGCGTAACAAGGCTGTCAAGTCCGAGCTCAAGACGCTGACCAAGCACGTCCAGTCCGCCGTCGCCGAGGGCGACGCCGAGAAGGCCCAGGCTGCCCTCAAGACCGTCACCAAGCGTCTCGACATGGCTGCCGCCAAGCATGTTATCCACAAGAACCAGGCTTCCAACCGCAAGTCCGGTCTTGCCAAGCTCGTGAACAGCATCAACGCCTAAGTTGTAAATTTCACACCACACAGATTACGCGCATAAATGGAGCCTGTTTTATGGAACAGGCTCCATTTTTTGTACCGCTCGGGTAAGATAGTCCGCATGAATACTTCAATTGACATTTCCCACATCCGCAACTTCTCGATTGTTGCGCACATCGACCATGGCAAGTCCACGATCAGTGACCGCATTCTCGAGCTCACCCATACCGTCGACGAGCGCGACATGGAGTCGCAGCTGCTCGACACCATGGATATCGAGCGCGAGCGCGGCATCACGATCAAGTCCAATGCCGTTCGCGTGTCCTATGACGCCGACGATGGCGAGACGTATCAGTTCAATCTGATCGATACGCCGGGCCACGTGGACTTTACCTATGAGGTCTCGCGCTCGCTGGCAGCCTGTGAGGGCGCGGTGCTCGTTGTCGACGCCACGCAGGGCGTCGAGGCGCAGACCGTCTCCAACGCGACGCTTGCCATGAACGCCAATCTGGACATTGTGCCGGCCATCAACAAGATCGACCTGCCCTCGGCTCATCCCGACGAGGTTAAGACCGAGATCGAGGATGACCTGGCGATCCCTGCCGATGATGCCGTGTGTGTCTCGGGCAAGACCGGCGAGGGCATCCACGATCTGCTGGAGTCCATTGTCTTTCTGATCTCTCCGCCCAAGGGCGATGCGAATGCGCCGCTCAAGGCACTCATTCTGGATTCATACTTCGACGAGTATCGTGGCGTCGTCGCCACGGTGCGCATCTTTGACGGCTCCATCAAAAAGGGCGATACCCTGCGCATGATGCAGGCAAAGGGCGACTTTTTGGTCGATGGCGTGGGCGTCAAGCGTCCCGCCGAGACTCCGGTTGACGCGCTGACGGTCGGCGAGGTCGGTTACGTGGTCACGGGCATGAAGGACCCCGAGGCCGTTCGCGTGGGCGATACCCTCACGTGGGCGTCGAATCCCTGCCCCGAGCCGCTTCCCGGCTACCGCGAGGCCAAGCCCATGGTCTATACGGGCCTGTTCCCGATCGATAACAAGGACTACGAGAACCTGCGTGACGCGCTCGATAAGCTGCACGTCAACGACCCGTCGTTGGTGTGGGAGCCCGAGACTTCGGTGGCTCTCGGTTTTGGCTTCCGCGTGGGCTTCCTGGGCCTGCTGCACATGGAAGTCGTCAAGGAACGCCTGGAGCGTGAGTTCAATCTTGACCTCATTGCCACGAGCCCCTCGGTGGACTATCACGTCTACAAGACTGACGGCGAGATGATTGATGTCCGCAGCCCGCAGGATCTGCCCGAGGCCACGCGCATCGAGCGTATCGAGGAACCCTACCTCAAGGCAAAGATCATCTGCCCGCCCGAGTATACGGGTGCCGTCATGCAGCTCGCCATCGAGCACCGCGGCGTTACGACCGACATGATCCACCTGACGAGCAAATCGGTCGAGATGCGCTTCGATATGCCGCTCGCCGAGCTCATCTTGGACTTCTTTGACCAGCTCAAGAGCCGTACCAAGGGCTATGCCTCGCTCGACTACGAGTTCAACGAGTACCGTCCATCCGAGCTTGTGAAGCTCGATATCTTGCTTTCGGGCGACGAGGTGGACGCGCTGTCGTTTATCGTCCACAAGGACAAGGCCTACGGTCTTGCCCGCGGCCTATGCGACAAGCTCAAGGAGATTATTCCGCGTCAGCTGTTCGAGGTGCCCATCCAGGGTGCTATCGGCAACAAGATCATCGCCCGCTCCACCGTCAAGGCGCGTCGCAAGGACGTGCTTGCCAAGTGCTACGGCGGTGATATCTCGCGTAAGCGCAAGCTGCTCGAGAAGCAGAAAGAGGGCAAGAAGCGCATGAAGGCCATCGGATCGGTCGAGGTCCCGCAGGAGGCCTTTATGGCGATCCTCAAGGTGGACGAGTAGGTCTATGGCGCTTTCCGAATACAGCAAGCGGCTGCTGGGCGCCTATGCCGAGCAGCCGTTCCTTATGGCTCCCATGGCGGGCGTGACCGACCCCGCCTACCGCATCATGTGTCGCCGCCGCGGTGCCAACCTTGCCTACAGCGAGATGGTGAGCGTGGCGGGCCTTGCCTATGCCAGCAACAAAACGTGGCGTCTGGTACTGCCGGCCGACGAGGAGCAGCAGATTTGCGTGCAGCTCTTTGGCTCCAAGCCCGATCAGTTTGCGAGTGCCGTCGCCGCCGTCGAGGAGCGTGTGGGCGATCGCCTGTCGCTCATCGATATCAACATGGCCTGTCCTGCCCGAAAGGTTGTCACCAAGGGCGAGGGCTCTGCCCTTATGCGCACGCCCGATTTGGCCGAGAAGATCGTCGAGGCGGCGGTGGGCGCGGCGCATGTGCCCGTGACCGTAAAGATCCGCAAGGGCTTTTATGCCGAGGACCGTAATGCCGCGACGTTTGCCCAGATGCTCGAAGGCGCCGGTGCCGCCGCAGTCGCCGTGCATGGTCGTTGCGCCACGCAGCTTTACACGGGCCAGGCCGATTGGTCGGTCGTCGATGAGGTGGCCGACGCCGTCGAGATTCCCGTTATCGGTTCGGGCGATGTGTTCTCGGCCGAGGACGCTGCTGAGCATCTGCAAGGCTCGAGTGCCAGCGCGGTGTTTATCGCGCGCGGCATCTACGGCAATCCGTGGGTGTTCGGTGATGCTCGCGCCCTTGCGCTCGATGGCACGCCGGTGCCGGCGCGCAGCTCCGTCGAGCGCCTGGACGCCCTGCGTGAACACCTAACGCTGACGCACGAGCTTCTGCCGCTCATGTCGCGTGCCCGTACGTACGCAAGCTGGTACTTAAAAGGCATGCCCCATGCCGCCGCTTGGCGTGCCCATGTGGTGCGCTGTTCCACATACGAGGAGTTTATGGTGCTGGTCGATGAGATCGAGCGCGATGTGGTGGCCTGCGAGGCCGCACTTGCCGCCGGCGAATCGTTGCCCCCTCATCCGCTGGAGGCTTAAGGGTGGCCGTTACCGCGCTGTACGTGCACGTGCCGTTTTGCGCTCAAAAGTGCCGGTACTGCGACTTTGACTCGCGCAGTTTTGCTCCGTGCGACCTGAGCGCTGCGCTCGATGCCTATTTTGAGCAGTTGTACGCGCGCCTCGATGCTTTTGGCAAAGCTGGGGCCCTTGACCAGATCCGCACCGTCTATGTTGGCGGCGGTACGCCGTCGCTGGCGGGGGAGCGCTTGGTGGAGCTGGCGCGGCGTATTCGTGCGTCGTGCGCCCCTGTTGAGTTTACCTGCGAGGCCAATCCTGAGTCGCTGACCGCCGAGCTTGCCGCTGCGCTTGCCAAGGTTGGTGTCAC
>CAVHBE010000041.1:13443-14763 GCA_963634045.1 Methanobrevibacter smithii | reverse complement strand
CTGGTGATCCGCGCATTCAACCGCGAGCACCAGAGCTCTGCCGAGGTGCACCAGGCCTCGGGCGAGCTGGCACGCGTGAGTGCCAAGGCCGACTTTATGATTAACGCCGTCGGCCCCGCGGTGCGCTTTATCGGCCGCCTGGCACAGATCGTGATTGCGCTTGTGGGCTGCAGTATGCTGGTTGCCGGCCACATGACCGTCGGCGTGTTCCAGGCGTTCTTCCAGTTTATCTACGAGGCATCTGAGCCCATGACGCAGCTGTCGTTTACCTTCAACTCGCTGCAGAGCGCGCTGGCGAGTGCGGAGCGCGTGTTCGACCTGCTCGATGAGCCCGAGATGGAGGCCGATCCGCTGCCGGACGAGGCCGCCAAGCTGCCGGGCAAGGTCGAGGGCCGTGTCTCCTTTGAGCATGTGCGCTTTGGTTATTCGCCCGACAAGCCGCTTATGCGCGACGTGTCGTTTACTGCCGAGCCGGGCCAGAAGATCGCGGTGGTGGGAACCACGGGCGCAGGCAAGACGACGCTCATCAACCTGCTCATGCGCTTCTACGAGATTGACGGCGGGCGTATTACGCTCGACGGCGTGGATACGAGCCGCATGGATCGCGGCGAGCTACGTCAGCAGTTTGGCATGGTGCTGCAAGACGCCTGGCTATTCGATGGCACGATTGCCGAAAACATCGCCTACGGCTGCCCCGAGGCAACGCGCGACGAAATTGTGGCCGCCGCTCGTGCCGCGCAGGTCGACTTCTTCGTGCGCACCATGCCGCAGGGCTACGACACGCGCGTGGCCAACGATGCCGAAAGCATCAGCCAGGGCCAGCGTCAGCTGCTGACCATCGCACGCGTGCTGCTCAACAACCCGGCGATTCTCATCCTGGACGAGGCGACCTCAAGCGTGGACACGCGTACCGAGCTTGCCATCGGCCGTGCCATGGACGCGCTTATGCGCGGGCGCACGAGCTTTGTGATCGCGCACCGTTTGTCGACGATCGTCGATGCCGACCTGATCTTGGTCATGGACCACGGCAATATCATCGAGCAGGGTACGCATAAGGAGCTGCTGGCTGCCGAGGGTGCCTACGCCGACCTCTATCTGAGTCAGTTCGCATAATGTGACAAAGGGACAGTCCCGCATGTCACATCAAAAGGAATGGCGCGCCGGGGATTGATTCCCTGGCGCGCCTTTTGCGTCGGTGCCGATGTCGTTTTGTGCCGCTTGCGTTCCTAACGTTCGTCCACGAGCTTGGCGACGAGGGCCTTGAGCCCGGCCACCTCTCGCTCGAGTTCCTTGACGCGGCGGGCATTCTCGGTGATGCCC